>CAZPNE010000052.1:0-10218 GCA_964588255.1 uncultured Advenella sp.
AGTGTCCCATGGCCATCACGGCCCTGGCTCGCCAGCATTTGGCAGATGCGGCACACGCCAACTGGAAAGCACATATTGCTTCGGCAGGTTTGCCGCAATCCATGGTGGAGGTCCGTGTCATAAATGGTAACGGCCAGCCATTGGAGGCGGGGGAAATTGGTGAAGTGGCTGTAAGGGGCGCACCGGTCATGCAGGGTTACTGGCGTAATGAAGAAGCCACACAGAAAACACTGCGCGATGGCTGGTTGCTGACCGGCGACACCGGTTTTATGGATGCAAACGGTTTCCTTACCCTGCATGACCGCTCCAAAGACCTTATCATTTCCGGTGGCTCCAATATTTATCCCCGTGAAGTGGAAGAGGTTTTGCTGACGCACGTGAATGTATCAGAGGTTGCGGTCGTGGGCCAATCGGACACCGAATGGGGAGAAGTGCCTGTGGCTTTTGTCGTGACACGCAAAGGCTACACTGTTGAAGCAGAAGAGCTGGACCGGCTGTGCCTGGACAATCTGGCCCGCTTTAAACGGCCCGAACATTATCATGTGATTGAGACCTTACCCAAAAACAGCTATGGCAAGGTGCTCAAGACAGAGCTGTGGCAACGGCTTTCGACCATAAATATTTAAAAATACAGATTATATTGCGCATATTAATTTTACAAATTTTAGTGCGTAATATAAATATACTTTCCGAAAATCAATCGCAAGATATCAACGTAATATTTTTGCCCTAACCTCTTCGGGAAGCGAAAAAGAAGCGACCTGTTCATTTGTTAACCCAATTGTCTGCGGGTGCGGCAAAGACACTATTGATGTGTCACCAAAAGTCTGGAGAAGCATCTTGAAAGTGCTGCCATTACTACCTGGTTTAGAACGTACAATTTGGGCATTACCAGGCCTTGGCCCAAGAATTGTCTCAACACGCTTACGTAACCGGATATCGTTCAATGCTTCAATTAATTGACTACCTACAAAAATAATCACCGATGGGCGCCGCTGTTCGATGAGCTCCAAAATACCGTCAGCATCGTTAACCAAGGTTTCAAAATTGATTTTTTCGTGGCTATCAACACTTCGTGTCTGTGTGTCCGACCAGTTGGTTTGCCAAAAAGCGCGCTCACGAGGGCCTTCTTTACCAGGCTGCGTTTCTAGCTGAATTCCCCAACCGGACAACCAATTCAATACACGAGTGCGAAAGCGACTGTTATTGGTCGTTTCATCAGAAAAAAAAGATAAGGGCTCTGGCGCTTTTGTTTTACCTTGCGCATCCAAAGCCTCTTCTTCAGCCGAATACCCAAAATTAATGCCACAAACCATAATACCGCCGCTAAGATTCTCAGGGTAGTCCTTGGTAATTACGTGATGGGAAGCCATATTTCACTCCTTTTTGCTGGATTAATTTGTTATGTTAAACCATATGACTATCAGTAGTCCTTATTTTTAATAAAGCAATGTCAAATATTGACGATTCAAGACCGTTGATTAACGGTCGACCCACGTATTCATATAAAAAACGGCTACCTTTTCAGGCAGCCGCTTAATGTCCCCAAACCTCGTTGGCCAACTTATTTATAAAACCTGGCCAACTATTCCCGAAACTAACAAATATTAAATATCTAGGTTAGCCGCCATCAGCGCATTACTTTCAATGAACTCCCTGCGTGGTTCTACCTGGTCGCCCATGAGCGTTGTAAACACATTGTCAGCAGTAATCGCGTCTTCAATCTTGACGCGCAGCAAACGACGTGCTGAAGGATCCATCGTAGTTTCCCACAGCTGACCGGGGTTCATTTCACCCAGACCTTTATAGCGCTGTTTGGTGACCACGCGTTCGGCCTCGCTGCGCAGCCATTGAACGGCCTCACGGAAATCGTTCACATACTGCTCTTTGCGTCGCTCACCTTCACCGCGGTAAACCAGGGCGCCCTCGCCTACCAGGCCTGATAGGGTTTCGGCTGAACGGGACAAGACGGCATAATCCTTGCTGCCCATGAATTCCTGATTAAACACACAGACACGAACGTTTCCGTGGTAAATGCGCTTGAGTACCAAACGGTGTTTGTCCAGTTCTTCATCATATTCAGCCACTACGGTAACGGCATGTGGCATGGCAGGATCAAACAGGGCTTCTTGCAGGTCAAGGGCTGATTTTTCGGCGCTTTCTGCATTATCCAGATTAATTTTCACCCCTTCGGCAATGGCCGACAGGGCGGCGGCGTCCATAATGCGTGACAGGCGGTCAATCACCTGGTCGGCTGAGACATAAAGCTGAACCTGGGTTTCAAGGTCTTCGCCTGTAATGGGCTCTACGCCTTGCTGTGGAATCAGGCCGGCATCTTTCAGGGCAACCCGCTGCATGAATTCTGCTTCTTCGGTCGCGTCTTTCAGGTAGCGTTCCTCGCGGCCAAATTTAACCTTGTACAAAGGTGGCTGGGCAATATAAATAAAGCCACCTTCAACCAGTTCGGGCATTTGACGATACAGCAGCGTTAAGAGCAAGGTCCGGATGTGTGCACCGTCAACGTCCGCGTCAGTCATGATGATGATACGGTGATAGCGCAGTTTGTCGATATTGAAATCGGGGCCAATGCTGGTACCCAAGGCAGTAATGAGGGTGGTAATGGCCTCACTGGCAATCAGTTTGTCGAAACGGGCCTTTTCCACGTTAAGCACTTTACCGCGCAAGGGAAGAATGGCCTGGAATTTACGGTCACGGCCCTGTTTGGCCGAACCACCCGCAGAGTCACCCTCGACGATATACAATTCTGATTTTGCCGGATCTTTTTCCTGGCAGTCGGCCAGTTTGCCGGGTAGGCCAGCACCTTCCAGAACGCTTTTACGACGTGTCATTTCGCGCGCTTTTCGGGCGGCTTCACGGGCACGGGCCGCTTCTACAATCTTGGCACAAATGGCTTTGGCATCATTGGGGTTTTCCAGCAGCCAGGTTTCAAGGGTACGGGAAACAGCTTCTTCAACCGCCGGACGTACTTCGCTGGAAACCAGCTTGTCTTTGGTCTGGCTGCTGAACTTGGGTTCGGGCACTTTGACCGACAGCACGCAGCTCAGGCCTTCGCGCATGTCATCACCGGTTGTGTCAACCTTGGCCTTTTTGGCCATTTCGTTATCGGCAATATATTTGTTCAGGCTGCGCGTCATGGCTGCCCGCAAGCCGGTTAAATGGGTACCGCCGTCACGCTGGGGAATATTATTGGTAAAGCAAAGAACGCTTTCACCGTAGGTGTCATTCCATTGCATGGCGACATCAACCGTAATGGTTGCGCCGCCGGCATCTGATTCGGTAGAGACATTAAAAACATTGGAATGCAATACCGTTTTGCTACGGTTGATGTATTCAACAAAGCCCTTTACCCCACCCGAAAAAGCAAAATCCTCTTCCTTGCCCTGCCGTTCGTCTACCAGACGTATCTTGACACCGTTATTCAGGAACGATAATTCGCGCAGGCGCTTGGACAGGATTTCGTAGTGGTATTCAACGTTATCAAAAATGGTGCTATCCGCCAGATAATGAACCTTGGTACCGGTTTTATCGGTGGTGCCAACCACTTTCAGGGGCTCAACGCGTTCACCCCGATTGAATTCAATCTGGTGAACCTGGCCTTTGCGGCGAATAGTCAGGCGCAGCCATTCTGACAAGGCATTCACGCAGGATACCCCTACGCCGTGCAAACCACCGGAAACCTTATAGGAGTTCTGGTCAAATTTGCCACCGGCATGCAATTCGGTCATGACAATTTCAGCGGCACTACGGTGAAATTCGTCGTCCTTGTGAATGTCGGTAGGAATGCCGCGGCCATTATCGGTAACGGAGATGGAGTTATCGGTATGAATGGTCACAACGATGTCATCACAATGACC
Organism: uncultured Advenella sp.; assembly: GCA_964588255.1. Lineage (GTDB taxonomy): Bacteria > Pseudomonadota > Gammaproteobacteria > Burkholderiales > Burkholderiaceae_B > Advenella. The sequence continues at coordinate 3,876 of CAZPNE010000052.1, forward strand.
GGCCAGGGCTTCGTCAATGGCATTGTCGACAACTTCGAACACCATGTGGTGAAGACCTGTACCATCGGATGTATCTCCAATATACATGCCGGGGCGTTTACGTACCGCTTCAAGGCCCTTGAGCATTTTAATGGAATCGGCACCGTAATCTTGATTAGGGGTGTTCGGAGTATTTTCAGACATAATTGATAACGCTTTAAAAAATCTTGATCGACTGCTAAGAACAGGGAATATCCGGCCATGACAAGGCCGGAACTTCAGTAATAGCCTGATTAAATACGCATGGGCATAACAACGTATTTGAACTCTGTTTCCTCGGGCAGGCTGATAAGTGCGGATGCATTGACATCCGGCTTGACAGACCAGGTGATTTCTTCGGTTTTGGCCATGGCCAGGACATCCAGCAAATAGCTAACGTTGAAACCCACATCAATGGGCTCAAATTCATAATCCACTTCAATTTCTTCCCGTGCCTCTTCCTGCTCGGCATTGGACGAGGAAATTTGCAGCAGATTGTTTTCCAGGTGCAGCTTGACCCCCTTGAGCTTGTCGGTGGTCAGAATAGCAGCACGTTGCAGACTGCTTTGCAAGGCTTCACGATTGATATTGAAACTACGGGTATAGTCGGTGGGAATGACCCGTTTGAAATCGGGAAATTTACCTTCCACCAGTTTGGAAATGAGTTCCACATCACCAAAAGTAAAACGGATCTGGCCGGCAGCCAGGTCTATGGTGACCGGTTCGTCACTTTCATCAAGAAGGCGCTGCATTTCAAGAACGGTTTTACGTGGAACAATGACCTCGTGACGCTCACCAATGCTTTCAACGGTTTCAGCGGCATGCGCCAAACGATGGCCGTCGGTAGCGACAGTTCGAACCATACCTTCTTCAAATACCATCAACATGCCATTCAGATAATAGCGGATGTCTTGCTGGGCCATGGCAAAGTGCACCATGTTAAACAGCTTGCGCAAGGTTTTTTGTGGCATGGACAGGCTCAGGTTCCAGCTTTCGGGCTGGGCAACCGTTGGGTATTCGGCACCATCCAGTGTTTGTAGGGCAAAGCGGCTTTTGCCGGCATTGACCGACATTTTTCCGTCGTTCAGACCCAGCTTGACCTCTCCGGTGTTGGGCAGGGCCCGCAAGATATCCAGCAATTTACGTGCGGCAACCGTCGTGGATTCCACATCATCACCTACGCCAAAGTCGGCATGCGTGGTGATCTGGACCTCAAGATCGGTTGCAATGAATGCAACACGGTTACCTTCTTTTCGCAACAGGATATTTGCCAGAATGGGCATCGTATGCCTGCGTTCAACAATACCGGCCACTGTTGACAGCGGCTTGAGTACAGCATCTCGGGTAGCTTGTAGCAATTGCATGATTATCCTTTTAAGGTTTGTTCTAATACGTGTAATTGGTGATTCAACTCTGCATTTTTCACGCGTGCTTCGGTTATTTTTCGTACAGCGTGCAGAACGGTAGTATGGTCCCGTCCACCAAACAGATCGCCAATTTCGGGCAGGCTTTTCTGGGTTAACTCTTTGGCCAGATACATGGCTATTTGCCGCGGCATCGCAATATTGGCAGGGCGCCGTTTGGAATACATTTCCTGAACCTTGATTTTATAAAAATCGGCCACGGTTTTCTGAATATTTTCCACCGTGATTTGTCCATTGGAGACAGACAGAAGGTCTTTCAGTGCTTCTTTACATACTTCAACCGTAAACGTTTTAAGTCCGTGAAAACCGGCATAGGCAGACACTTTACTAAGCGCTCCTTCAAGTTCACGAACATTACTGCGCAAATGCTTGGCAATAAAAAACGCGGCTTCTTCTTTCAGGATAATGCCCGGTTTTTCTTCGGCTTTGCGAAGTAAAATGGCCACCCGCATTTCCAGCTCAGGGGGTTCGATATGTACCGTCAAGCCAGAGTCAAAACGGGATGTCAGCCGGTTGCTGATATCCTGCAACTCACGCGGATAGGTATCGGACGTGATGATGATTTGCTTGTTTTGCGCCACCATGGTTTCGTACAGATAGAAGAACTCTTCCTGAGTACGGTCTTTTTTACGGAAAAACTGGATATCGTCAATCAGCAGCAGGTCGAGCGAATGGTAATAACGCTTGAACTCATCAAAGGTACTGGTACGGAATGACTTGACCAGATCCGAATAATATTGGTCGGCATGGATATACCGTACCCGGTTGACCTTGCCCGCCTTGATCAGGGCATTGCCAATCGCGTGCATCAGGTGGGTTTTACCCAGGCCGGTACTGCCGTAAATAAAAAACGGGTTATAAGCTGAAACGCCCGGTTTGTCGACAATTTGCGCCGAAGCGGCATTGGCCAGCTGGTTTGAGCGGCCTACCACCAGACTTTCGAAAGTCAGGTTGGGGTTGATATGCGAGCGCTTGTAAATGAAGTCTTCGGATTCGGTATTGCCAAATGAAGCGGTGGCCGGCACATTAGGCGCAGCGGACTCTATGATGACTTCGGGGCTTGTACCAAACGGCTGGGTATTCGTAACGGGTGCTGCCTGAACAGGGGCGGCCGGTGCGGGTGCCATGGCTACCGCGGCAGTTGCGCCAGACATGACAGGTGGCACCTGATTGGCACGCACCAGCTGGAACATGACCTTGACATCGGGACGATTGAACCACTGGGATGCCAATTCCTGAATTCGTGCCGTGTAATTGGTTTTGGCCCAGTTCTGCTTGATTGGCGTAGGCGCAGAAATGCGCAGCTCTCCCAGTTCTTCATCAAAACCAAGAGGAGCCAGCGGAAGCACCCACGCTTTCATTTGCTCGGGAGGAAGTTCCTGCGCCAATGCCTGGATACAGGATTGCCAAAACTCTTTCATATACGATCTACGATAAAAACATTCTATTTTACCCTGACAAGTAAAAAGTTATCCACAACTTGAATAATTAATAATAAATTTTCCACAAAGTGCTTTCTTTTCAAAAAAAGAACAGATTTTGTGTTCTAATTACGAAAATTCAGCCTAAACCATTGACTAATCACCAATTATTTGATGAAATAAAAGGCTTTACAAAATTCTTTACACTGTTTGGGTCATTTTTGGGTATCTTTGATAGTTTCAAATACTAAAAAGGGTCCTGAACAAGCTCTTAGCTCTTTATATTTGGAATTTCCATGAAACGTACATACCAACCATCAGTCACACGCCGTAAACGCACACACGGCTTTCGCGTTCGCATGAAAACACGTGGCGGCCGCGCAGTTATCAACGCACGTCGTGCAAAAGGCCGCAAGCGTTTAGCTGTTTAATCCCAGCTGATTACAATTTAATAATCAGGTTGAACAGAAAGTGTGTTTACTCGTTAAACACATGGTTGTATTTTCTGCTCGTCCCGGTTCCTAAGCATGCCAAGCGCCACCTATCCCAAAGCGGCGCGACTGCACCGCCCCTTAGAGTTCACCAATGCCCTGAAAGGTAAACGTGTATCTCGAGGGGCTTTGTTTACGCTTAGCAAAGCCAAACCAGTCTCCCCTCTTACCGAACCAATCGCCCGATTGGGGCTTGTTATCGCCAAACGGTTTGCTGCCAAAGCCACCACCCGCAACGCCATCAAAAGGGTTGCCCGTGAGTCTTTCAGACATTGCCGTCATGAGTTACCTGCCTGCGACTACGTTATTCGCCTGCATGGCAAGGTTACTCCCTGTACCCTTACCGAACTCAAGATAACCATACGGAAAGAAATCGACCATCATTTTGCAAAGGCAAAATCGGCATGATAAAGAAAATACTCATAGCACCTATCCGGTTCTACCGATATTTCTTAAGTCCCTGGATCGGACGTTCCTGCCGTTTCACGCCCACCTGCTCCGAATACATGATAGAAGCCATTGAAACCCATGGTGCAGCCAAAGGGCTGTATTTGGGTACACACCGGATCTGTCGCTGTAATCCGTGGTGCCAAGGTGGTCATGATCCTGTTCCCCCTGTTTCTGGCCGCTCCTCGCCTGAGAAGAGTCTTTTTCCCAAAGATTTGTTTTAAATTCAGGTGTTATACCCCTAGCTGGGTTAAACTGACGAGCTTTACTAACCGCTTAATAATGATCAGGTTAAATGGATATTAGACGCACCATCCTTTGGATGATTTTTGTATTTTCGGTCTTCGCCATCTGGAATAACTGGCAAACCTATAATGGTCAGCCATCCCTGTTTGGCCAGGCACCGCAATCCGAAACCAATACCAATCCGGCCTCCGGTACCCCTGGCGTTCCGAATGCTGTCTCGCCTGCCGGTACTGCTGCCACTCCTTCAACAACAGCGCCTGCCGTTGCTTCAGAAAAAATCACCATCACCACCGATGTGTTCAAATTGAATTTTGATTCCCTCGGCGCCCAGATTGTGTATGCTGAATTGTTAAAGTATCCTTCCGCCGAAAACCGTGACCAGCCAATCGTACTGCTGGATAATACGGCGGTGGCAGAATATATTGTGCAAAGCGGCCTGGTTGCACCACAAGGCAGCAACAAACAATACCCCGACCAGAATACGGCCTTCAGAATGGTTTCTACCGAAACCACCATGACCGGAGATACCTTGCCAGTGGTGTTTGAGTCTGAGTCTGATGGCATCAAGGTCACGCGTACCTATACGTTCCATCGTGATTCTTACCGGATCGATGTCAAGGACGAGGTTACCAATACCAGTGCCGAGCCACAGTCACCCTCCCTGTACCTGCAAATTGCCCGTGATGGGCAGGATCCGGCTGGCAGCTCCAGCTTCTATCCTACCTTTACAGGTATGGCGGTTTATTCCGATGAAGAGCGTTTCCAGAAAATTTCTTTTTCTGAGATCGACAAGAAAAATGCCGAGTACATCAAATCGGCAGATGATGGCTGGATCAGTGTCATTCAACACTTCTTCGTAACTGCCTGGGTTCCCCAGGAAGGCAAAGAGCGTTTTAACGACCTACGCAAAGTGAGCAATTCCCTGTATGCCATCAGTTCGGTAGAACCATTGGGCAGCATCGCGCCAAACAGCACGGTCACTTCCCAATCCACTTTGTGGGTAGGTCCACAAGACCAACAAGCGCTGGCGGAAATTTCTCCCACTCTGGATCTGGTGGTTGACTATGGCTGGCTAACTATTCTTGCCAAGCCCATGTTCACCTTCATGACCTGGCTGTATACCCTGGTGGGTAACTGGGGCTGGACGATCGTTCTGTTGACGGTCATTATCAAATTAATCCTTTACCCATTGTCGGCCTCCAGCTATCGCTCCATGGCCAAAATGAAAAATGTGGCGCCGCGCATGCAGGCCCTGAAGGAAAAATTCGGTGACGACCGCCAGAAGCTGAATACAGCCATGATGGAAATGTACCGTACCGAGAAAATCAACCCATTAGGTGGATGTTTCCCGATTCTGATCCAAATTCCGGTATTCCTTACCCTGTACCGTGTTTTACTGTCCAGTGTGGAAATGCGTGATGCTGGCTGGATTGGCTGGATTACCGACTTGTCAGTCCGTGACCCGTATTTCATCTTGCCAGCCATCATGATGGCCACCATGTTCCTGCAGATCAAGCTGAACCCAACACCGCCTGATCCAATGCAAGCCAGAATCATGATGCTCATGCCGCTGGTATTTGGTGCCATGATGTTCATGTTCCCGGCTGGTCTGGTGCTTTACTGGGTTGTGAACAACATCCTGTCGATTGCCCAGCAATGGTACATTACCCGCAACATGAATAAAGCGGCCAATGAAGCCATTCTGACGCATAAGTAATTTCAGATCTGTCATTTTCCGGTTTGTCTTTGCCTGGCAAACTGGCATGAACACAAGAAACCGCATCTTCGGATGCGGTTTTTTATGGTTTGTTCCAAACGGCTATCCATCTTAAGAATAGTTGTCATTTTAATGCTTTCAGCCAAATGAAAAGTATGTAAAAATGAAACCTCTATTACCAATAATTACATTCGAGAGGCTCTTTTTCATGTCTGACTGGACTGCTGGTTATGTGGCCGACATTGGCTATACCTATGGCTATTACACTGAACTCAATCCATTGCGTGTGCGTTTGGCATTTTTAAATGCAGGTCTGGTTCCACCAGAAGTGGGAACCGCGTGCGAGCTTGGTTTTGGTCAAGGCATGAGCACAAATCTGCATGCATCAGCCAGCGTAGTGCAATGGGCAGGCACCGATTTCAACCCGGCCCAGGCCGGTTTTGCCAAGGAACTGGCCTGCGTAGCCCAGTCAAATACACAGCTTTTTGATGAGTCCTTTGACCAGTTTTGCAATCGGCCCGACCTGCCAGAGTTTGATTACATTGGTCTTCATGGAATCTGGAGCTGGATTAGTGATGA
>CAZPNE010000053.1:0-1731 GCA_964588255.1 uncultured Advenella sp.
TTGCAGGGGCAGCCGAACTGGCGCGAACGCATGCCTAATGGGCGCCTGCCAGCACCACCGCATGACCAGAGCGGGCATACATGGCATCACCCCGATGCCTTGCTGTTTGATATGGTCAAGAATGGCCTGGTGCCAGGAAAAACGGCACCACCCGGTTATCAAAGTGACATGCCCGCCTACCGTGATATGTTGACGGATGAGGAAATTGTGGCGGTACTGGCATACATTAAAAGCAGCTGGCCTGTAAAGGTGCTGAAGGTGCAAAAAGAAATAACCCTGCAGCAACAATAATAGCGCCTGTTTTACAAGCCATTTCGCATTTTGTCAGCGGCATCTTTTAGCAAAGGCAGGAATTCTGTCGTCATCCGCTTAACAGAAACACGGCTAAGCATGGCGCTCACGTTCATGGCGGCAATGGCACGACCTTCCCGATTCCGGATAGGGACGGCCAATGAGACGCGGCCTTCGTAGACCTGGTCTACCGGCATGGCGTAGCCCTGTTCCCGTATTTTTTTCAGTGAGTTGCGAATAGAGACCGGATCAATGTCAGTATATTTGGTTTGCTTGCGCAGCTCGGCTTTGGCAAAAAAATCATCCAGCTCTTCCTCACTCAGGTCGGCTAGCAAAACCTGACCCATGGCGTTGATGAAAGCCGGCATGCGCATGCCCACCTGCACCGGAATGGTGTATACATGCGAAGGGGGAATGCGGCCTATGTAAACCACATCGGTGCCGTCAAGGACGGCCAGTCCGCAGGACTCATCGATTTTGTCCACGATGCCTTTCATGAAGGGTTGTGCCAGCTCAGACAGGGGGATGGAAGACAGATACGCATAGCCCAGATCCAGCACCTTTGGTAACAGACGGAATTTGTTGTCTTCCATACCTACATAACCGATGGCCTCCAGGGTTAATAAAAAGCGCCGTGCCGTGCCCCGTGCCAGGCCGGTACGCGCCGCCACTTCGTTCAGGGACAGGCGATCCGCACCTTTTTCAAAGCAGCGTATAACACTCAAACCCCTTGCAAAAGCGGTCACGAAATCCGGGTGATCCTCATTGATGCTCATTATTGATGTGCCTATTGGTTGAAATTTCCGAGATGAAAAATGAAAGCTGAAAAGTGTAACGGATATTAAACATTATAAAACCACATTGACGTTATAAACCTTCATCGATATAATTTTATCCATTATACGGCAAATAGTCCGTTAGACGGTCAAAAAATGGAGGTGACAAATGAAAGTGGAGAAACCTGGGTTTTTTAAATGGACGCAGTACTCGTCAGTGATGCCGCCTGAGTTGAATCAACCCCAGGCAGTTGTGCATCCGGTGGTTGTGGTGGGAGCGGGGCCTGTCGGGTTGACAATGGCCTTAACACTGGCGCAGCAGGAAATTCCGGTCGTCATGCTCGAGGCTAGGGATCAGGTTTCTGATAGCAGCAGAACGCTTGCCGTGGCCCGGCGCAGTGTCCAGGTGATGGATCGATTGGGGGTAAGTGCGGCTTTCCGTGAAAAAGCCATTACCCGTGAAAGAAACTATGTTTACCATGGCCGGCAATTGATTCACAGTGCGCCCTACGAACAGTCGGTGGCTGAAAAACATCCTGATATCAGTGTGTTGCAGCAGCCCTGGACCGAGAAGGTCTTGCTGGATGCGGTGCTGGAAAATGAATTGATCGATTTGCGCTGGCTGAATGCAGTTACAGCGGTGAATGTTGAGGACCAGGACCAG
>CAZPNE010000053.1:1831-10200 GCA_964588255.1 uncultured Advenella sp.
AGGACCAGGACCAGTCCATTCTGACGGTCAGCTCACCCCAGGGGGAGTATTTGCTGAAGGCGCAATACGTGATTGCGGCAGACGGTGCCCGTGGTCAGGTGCGCCGCAGTCTGGGACTGGCTTATGAAGAAATTGGTGATGGCGTGTTGCAACGCAATTTCATTATTTGCGATTTCGAGCTGCCTTCCGATTTGCCGATTGCCCGTCGTCTATGGATTGCCCCGCCTTACAAGCCGAATTCGGCCGTGATTTTGCATCGCCAGCCGTTCAATACTTGGCGTTTGGATTATGCCCTTGATGACAATGAAAATCTGGACGAAGCCATGCAACCGGAAGTGGTTGCACGTAATGTACGGGAGCAGCTGACGTTAATGGATATTCCCGAGACAGAGGCCTTCAAGCTGGTGTGGATTTCATCTTATCGTCCCATGTCCAGAAGCTTGCCGGCTTATCGGCACAAGTCGGTGTTTTTTGTGGGTGATGCGGCCCACCAAACGCCTATTTTTGGTGGTCGTGGCATGAACCAGGGCATGCTGGATGCTGCCAATCTGGGCTGGAAGCTGGGTATGGTGATGAACGGGGTGGCCAATCCTGATTTGCTGGATTCATACGATACCGAGCGTCGTCCGCTGATTATCCAGAACCTGAAGGATATCGGGTTGGCTACACTTTGCATGACAGCGCCCACCCGTGGTGCCTCCCTGATGCGTCAGGCTGCTTTTGATCTGCTGCCCACCGAACGCTTTGTGCTGGATCTGGTGGATGCCTTCAATGCCAACAAGTCTGAATGTCTGTTTGCCGACCAGGTTAACGAGACCGGGCACACGGCCTTACCCGGTTACCCTCTGCCGGATTGCCGACTGGAGCAGGGGGCCCAAACGATTTATTTGCACGATCTGCTCAAACCCCATGGGTTCACCAGTCTTTATTTCTCGGCAAATGGCCAGTTGCCTGAAGGTCTGCAATCCGAGACAGATAAATTGCAGGCAATTTTCCCCCGTTATTTCCGGCACGAAACGGTCGCATTGGATAAAGCATCCGCCAACACGCCCAAAGTGGCCTATCTGCAAGAAGGTGAAAGACTGGGTCTGCAGGAAGGTACATGGTTGCTGGTTCGCCCTGATGGTTACATTCAGGCCAGATCGGAAAAACCGCTTGGACAGGACATTAATCAGGCCCTGCATGTGGCCCTGGGTAACTAGCAATACAAAAGGAGACATCAAACATGGAATTGCAACGCTCATTTCGCGCGGTAACCGAAGCGCTTGACCAGATTCCGGAAGCTGAAACAGAAGGTTTCCTGGCGAGACTGGCTCTTATTCTTGCCAATGAACTGGCCGATGCGGACCGGGTTGAAAATGCAGTACAGCGTGCCTTGGCGCCTGTGAAAACAAAGGAGAAAGAGCAATGAGTCTTGGAGACCGCTGGGCTGGACATCATATTCAGCAATTAACCACACCAAAAGTATTGGCAGAACGTGCCCAGTCACTGGGTGACAAGGTATTCCTGAATTATTTGCCCGATGGCCGACAACTGACTTACCGGGATATCGATCTGATGTCCAACCAGCTGGCGCATGGCCTGGCCAAGCGTGGTATTGCTCATGGTACACACGTGGCCTGCCTGATGGATAATAGTCCTGAACAGTTACTGACTTACTTTGCCCTGGGCAAACTGGGTGCGGTGGCGGTGCCTTTGAATACGGGCAGTCGTGGTCAGTCCCTGCAGTATTTGCTGTCCCATTCCGATGCGGTGGCGCTGATCGTTGACGATGCTTTATGGAGCAATTATGCCGAGGTGGCAGCAGAACTGGACAATATCAGGCAGATTGTTTGTCTGGGGGCTGACAAGGCGCAGATTGCAGCCAGAAAAACAGACATTGATGTGGTGGATTTTGCGGATCTGTATGAGGCAGACCAAAGTTTGCCTGAGGCAACCGTGTCATTCAATGACCCCTCATACATTATTTACACCTCGGGTACGACCGGTCCATCCAAAGGCGTGATCCTGACGCAGGCCCAGTGTTTTCTGTGGGGCCTGAGCCATGCGCAGGCATTTGGTCAGCGGCCTGACGATATTGCTTATATCTGTCTACCCATGTTCCATACCAATGCCTTGCAGGGGGCAACTTATAACGCCATCATGGTGGGGGCCTCCATTGCCTTGCAAAAGCGTTTCTCCGCTTCCAGGTTCTGGCAGGATATTCGCGCATGCGGTGCGACCCTGACCAATCTGCTGGGTTCCATGATTAATATTTTATGGAGCCAGCCCCGTGATCCGGCGGATGCGGACAACCGTTTGCGGATGTGCATGTCGGCACCGATTCCCGATTTTGGTCTTGAGTTTGAAAAACGTTTCGGGTTGCGCTTTATTCAAAGTTACAGCCTGACCGATTTCGGTCCTTCGCATGCCTACAGCCTGGTTGAACCACTGGCTAAATTGGGTTCATGTGGCAAGGCCCGTGTGGGCATCGAGGCACGCATTGTTGACGAGAACGATTTTGAGCTTGAGCCCGGACAGCGTGGTGAACTGGTGCTGCGCCATACCATGCCATGGGCCCATTCCCAGGGTTACTACAAAATGCCCGAAGCAACCGTCAAGGCCTGGCGCAATGGCTGGTTCCACACCGGTGACGTGGGCGTGATTGATGAAGATGGATATTTCTGGTTCCTTGACCGCACCAAAGATGCCATTCGTCGTCGCGGTGAAAATATTTCCGCTTACGAAGTTGAAAAAGTCATTATGTCCCATGAGGCCATTCGTGATGTGGCGGTGTTTGCGGTCAAGTCGGAGATGTCTGAAGATGAAGTCGCTGCGGCCATCACGGTAAAAGACCAGGTTGAGTTGGATCATGCCGAGCTGATTCGTTATTGCCAGTCCCAGATGGCTTATTACATGGTGCCCCGCTATCTGGTCGTGATGCAGGACTTGCCCAGAAACTCCAGCCAGAAAGTCGAGAAGTTCAAGCTTCGCGATTGGGCCAACGAGGATCTTGAACGTTTGTGGGACCGTGAAAAAGCGGGCATCGTGGTCAAAAGAGGATAACAAGGCATGTTTGAAAAAATTCCTGCACTGGATCCGGATAATAGCGCCTTTTGGACCAGTGGCAAAAACAATGAATTGCGCATCTGCCATTGCCCCCAATGCCAGACTTACCAGCATCCGCCCTTGCCGGTATGCCCGCAATGCGGTCATCTGGAAGTGGAATATAAACCGGTTTCAGGCAAGGCGGAAGTCGTTAGCTATACCGTGAACTGGCAACCCTGGGCACCCAACCAGAAAGTCCCGTTTGTATTGGCCGTCGTGGAGTTGGCCGAGCAAAAAGGCGTATGGCTGATGACCAATATCGTTGACTGTGAGCCCGAAGAGGTCAGCATTGGCATGAAGGTTTCCGTCCGGTTTGAAAATCAGGATGATATCTGGTTGCCGGTTTTCCGGCCCGAGGTGAACGCATGATGAATTATGCAGAAAAACAAGTCGCCATTCGTGGGATCGGGCAGTCGGCCGTGAGTCGCCCTGCCAAGGACAGTGCCTTGCGTTTGACCGTGGATGCCTGCCTGGCCGCGATTGCGGATGCGGGTCTGAAACCGTCTGATATTGACGGCGTCATGTCGTATCCTGGTGCCGCTGACAACGCAACCGGGTTCTCTCCGGTGGGTGTGCATGATGTTCGCCTGGCCCTGGGTTTGCAGCCAACCTGGTATTGTTCCACCGCGCTGGAGTCAGCCGGGCAGATGAGTGCGTTTTTTGTGGCCATTCAGGCCCTGGCGGCGCGCACGGTTAAAAACGTATTGTTGTTCCGCACCACCGGTGAGGCATCGGCCCGTGCCCGTGCCAAGGGTGCCATGGCCTGGGGAGGCAGTGACTGTCAGGTGTTTGGCATGTGGCAGTATGCCGTGCCATACGGATCGGTTTCACCCGCTCCCTGGTATGCCATGTATGCCACCCGTTACATGCATGAATTCGGGTTGACGCCCGAGCAGCTGGGTTCGGTGGCGGTTCATGCCCGAAAAATGGCCGGGCTTAATCCCAATGCCATTTACCGCGATCCGATTACCATTGAGGATTATTTGGCCTCCCGGATGATTACCACGCCATTGCGCATGTTTGATTGTGACGTGCCGGTTGACGGTTCGACCGCTTTTGTGTTGTCACGATGTGATGAGGCCGGTGACGGACCTAATCCGCTGATCCGGATTGAAGCCATAGGCAGCCGATTTGAAACAGGCGGCTTGCGACAGCCAACCGATATGACGTCGTTTGGTGCCGAAGCCGCCGCAAACATGATGTGGTCCCGTACCGATCTGAAACCCGGGGATGTTGATGTGGCCCAGATTTATGACGGGTTCAGCATTTTAACCCTGCACTGGCTCGAGGCACTTGGATTTTGCGGTAAAGGAGAGGCCGGTGCGTTTGTGGAAAAGGGTGAACGGATTGGACTGGATGGGGAATTACCCATGAACACCAGCGGTGGCCAGCTGTCTGCCGGCAGGTTGCATGGTTTTGGGCATACCTATGAAGCCTGTCTGCAGTTATTGGGCCGTGGTGGTGCCCGACAGGTGGATGCACCGGAAGTGGCGGTGACATGCAATGGTGCCTACGGCCTGGGCTGCATGCTTTTGACAAAGGGATAAACAGAATATGACAAGCAAATTATTTACACCGTACCCATTAAGAGGACTGACCTTGAAAAACAGGATGGTTGTTTCGCCAATGTGCCAATACAGTGCCGTGGATGGCAATGCCGGCGATTGGCACACCATTCATATTGGCAGTCTGCTGACTTCCGGGGCGGGTCTGTTCATACTGGAAGCCACAGCAGTTGAGGCCAGGGGACGTATTACGGCAGATTGCCTGGGCTTGTGGAGTGATGAAAATGCCCATGCATTGCATGCGGTTTTGAAGGTGGTTCGCAAGTACAGTTCAATGCCGGTTGGGGTGCAGCTTTGCCATGCCGGCAGAAAAGCCTCCTCCCATAAGCCGTTTGTGGGAAGAGGCCCCCTGCAGGCTGATGAAGGTGCATGGCCGGTGATTGGCCCAAGTCCGGTGCCTTTTGCCGAGGGCTGGCAAACACCTCAGGCCATGAACCGTGAAGATATGGATACTGTTATTGCGGCTTTTGTTGCTGCAGCGAAAAGAGCGGACCAGATTGGTATCGATCTTATTGAGCTGCATGCGGCCCATGGCTATTTGATGAGTTCATTCCTTAGCCCGCTGGCCAACCATCGCGATGATGAATACGGCGGCAGTCTGGAAAACCGCATGCGTTTTCCGCTGGAGATTTTTGATGCCGTGCGCAAGGTCTGGCCGGCAGAAAAGCCACTGGGCGTGCGTTGTAACGGTACTGACTGGCATGAAGAAGGCATCCATGTGGACGATGCCGTGGCTTTTGCCCGGGCATTGCAGCAGCGCGGTTGTGATTTTATTGATGTCTCCAGTGGCGGCAATACCTATACCAAAGTGCCCATTGGTCCCGGTTACCAGGTGCCTTATGCCGAGCGTGTCAAGCAGGAAGTGGGTATTGCCACCATTGCCGTTGGGCTGATTAATACAGCCGTGCAGGCAGAATCCATTGTGACTGAAAATAAGGCAGACCTGGTGGCGGTGGGCAGGGCAGTGCTCAATAACCCGCACTGGCCATGGCAGGTGGCCGAAGAGTTGGATGGCAGTGTTGAGGTACCTTGGCAATATTTCAGGGCTGCCACCAAAAAAGGGGTGCCTCCCCCGTATGTACGCTAGGAGAAGACCGTTATGATCAGCAGTCAGTTTTATGAGTTGCGTTTATATCAGGTGGAACGCGGGCGAATGAATGACATGATTGCGCGCAGGAAAGATGCGCTGCAAACATTGTTTCAACGCCATGGTATTGCTCCGTTGGGCAATTGGTATACCAGCATGGGGCGTAACTCACCGTTGTTTGTTTACCTGATGCGATGGCCGGATTGGGAAACACGACAAAAAGCCTGGGCCGGCTTCTATAGCGACCCGGAATGGTGGGCAGCCCGCGAAAGCACCAATGCAGGCAGTGAGCTGGTGGAGCGTTACGAGTTGAATTTCCTTAAGGAAATTCACCCCTGGGTGGCACACCCGGATGTTTCACGTTTAACGCTTGAGCTGCATATTACAAAGATTGACATTGGCCGCAGTGCAGCGGCCGAGGCACTGGTCAAGAATGATTTGAATGCCCGGCTGGCGACCCATGGTGGCCAGGTATTGGGGGCATTTGAATATTTGACGGGTGATGACTTGCCAAGGGCAGCCTTGTTTGTGGGCTGGGATAACGCCACACAAGCCGAGGCAATGCAGCATTTGCTTGAGGCCGCACCATTGAACCGCAGTGATCGTTACCGCCTTACACACATTCCGCTGTAACGATTGGGTTATTACTGCACCCCATTAACAAAGGAGACAACATGATGAAACAGACATTGAAAAAAAGCATACTTGGATTTGGCAAGGCCATGCTTTGCACGGCAGCACTGGTACAGGCAGGCCCCGTGCTGGCCAGCAGTTATCCAGCGGAGCCCATCCAATGGGTGGTGCCCTACGCACCGGGTGCCGCCTCTGATACCCTGGCACGCAGAATTGCCAAAGATTTGGGTGATGGACTGAAAAAATCCATTGTGGTTGAAAACCAGCCGGGAGCCGGTACGGTGAATGCCGCCAGAAAACTCAAACGTGCCAATCCAAACGGTTATACCGTCATGAATGCGGACATTTCAACCCTGGCACTTAATCCGATATTAATGAAAGACCCGGGCTACTCCGCTGATGATTTCACCATGGTCAGCATGCTTGCACGTCTGCCATTGGTGCTGGTGGTTCGCCCCGACCTGCCGGTAGCAAACGTTTCCGAGTTGATTGAATATGCCAAGGCCAATCCTGACAAACTGAACTATGCTTCTGCCGGTTTGGGAAGCCCCCATCACATGGGCATGGAATTGCTGATGCAGAAAACCGGTTCATCCATGACTCATTTGCCCTTTAACGGTGCATCGCCTGGCTTGATGGAGTTGCTGGCAGGCAGGGTGGATCTTATGTTCGGCTCCGTGGGTTCGGTCGCCAGCTATTTAAAGAGCGGAAAGTTGAAGGCACTGGGTATTTCATCGGAAGAAAGCTTCCCGGGTTTAGAAGGCGTCAAGCCTTTGCATGAGCTGGATCCACGGCTTGACGATTATGAAATGTATGCCTGGCAAGGCTTGGTTACACCGGCAGGCCTGTCGGACGAGATCCGTGACAAACTGAATGCCAGCCTGAAGACGGTTCTGGAAAAACCGGAGCTGATCGAGGACTTTACCAAACTGGGTCTTGAGGCCAAATGGTCCACCGCTGAAGACTTCAAGGATTATGTACACGACCAAGGTGAAACCTGGAAAAAACTGATCGAGGAAAAAGGTCTGTCACGCAATTAAACCACTTATGTGGTGACAGGTTTTGTGTTTACCCCAGCCCTGGTGCTGGGATTTTTCGGAGTATTTGAATGAGAATCGGAAAATTTTTCCTGTCCGTCATGGCGTGTGTGAGTTTTGCCGGTGTGATGGCAACGAGTGCCAGTGGCAGCCAGTCTTATCCAAACAGGACGGTGAATGTGATTGTTGGTTTTGGAGCGGGAGGCGCTTCGGACATTCTTGCCCGGGTGCTGGCGTCCGAGTTGCAGCAGGACTGGGGCCAATCTGTCGTGGTGGATAACAAGGCAGGTGCTTCAGGCATTATTGGGACCGGCTTTGTGGCCAAGTCCAAACCCGATGGTTATACCCTGCAATTGCTGGCAGGCAACCATACCATTAATCCTGCACTACGCAACAATTTACCGTTTGATTCAGTAAAGGATGTCACGCCCATTATGCTGGTGGCGTCTGCCCCCAATATGTTGATTGTTAGGGCCGATTCGGGTTTCAAATCGTTGGAGGATTATATTGCCGCGGCGAAATCACGCCCTGAAGCGGTCAGTTATGCCACTTCAGGTATAGGCACCACGGTGCATCTGGCCGGTGAAAAATTTGCCAATATGGCCGACATCAAGCTTAACCATATTCCTTATAAAGGTTCTGCCCAGTCGGTTAATGCCGTGTTGTCCGGTGAAGTGGACTCTGCCTGGGTAGCTTTGAATTCAAGTCTTTCATTCGTAAAGTCAGGTGATGTACGCGTATTGGGGATTGCCAGCAAAGAACGTTCGGATTTTCTACCCGATGTGCCTGTTTTGAAAGAGCAGGGCATTGATATGGAAAGCCATAACTGGCTGGCGGTATCTGGCCCGGGCAACATGGCCGATGACATCGTGATGAAAATCCAATCCGACCTGAAGCGGGTGCTTGAAAAACCAGCGTTTTTGCAGCGTCTTGCCGAACTGGGCCTGGCGCCGATTGGGA
>CAZPNE010000054.1:0-10166 GCA_964588255.1 uncultured Advenella sp.
TTGCGCGTTGCCTGGCCTTGTACGACAACCCGCTGACCGAATACGAACAGGCCGAGCTTGAAACAGAACTGGCGGGCCATATCAAAACGCTGTGGCTAACCCGCATGCTGCGTTTTAACAAACTGATGGTAGATGATGAAATTGAAAATGCCATTGCCTATTTCACCAATACCTTCCTGCCCGCCATTCCCAAACTGTACTCCCGCCTTAATCATTACCTCAAAGCGCTATCGGAAGACGGTCAGGCCGCAACCCCGTCCCTGCCCGCCTTCCTGAAAATGGGCTCCTGGATTGGTGGTGACCGTGATGGCAACCCCTTTGTAGATGCCGACACCCTTAAGCATGCCGTGCTGCGCCAGTCCACCACTATTTTTGAATACTACTTAAATGAAGTACACCTGTTGGGTTCCGAGCTTTCGCTAAGCACCTCGCTCACCGAGGTAACCGAGGCCTTGCAAGGACTGTCCGACCTTAGCCCCGACCACTCCAAACACCGCCAGGATGAGCCCTATCGCCGTGCGCTTATTTATGTTTATGCCCGCCTGGCCGCCACCGCACGGCTGCTAACTGACCAAAGCATTATTATCCGCAGTACCCATGCCGCAACGCCTTACACCACCCCTGCTGCTTTTGCCCGCGATCTTGAGATCATTATTGACTCCCTGAAACAAAACCAGGCCAGTGCCGTGGTTGCACTGCACCTGGAAGGGCTTTTGCAGGCGGTACGCATTTTTGGTTTTCATCTGGCCACCCTGGATTTGCGCCAAAGCTCTGATGTACACGAAAGAATCCTTACCGAACTGTACCGCCGTGCCGCCATTACCTTCAAGGGCAAGCCGGTTGACTACGCCAGTTTAAGTGAAGAAGAAAAAGTAGAATTGCTGCTGGAAGAGCTCACCCAAAGCCGCCCCCTGGTATCCCCATGGCAAGGTTATAGCGAAGAAACCAGCAAGGAACTGGACATCCTGCGCGCTGCCGCCTTTGTCTGCAAGCGCTATGGCAAGCAAACCATTCAGCAAAGCATTGTTTCCCATACTGAAACGCTTAGCGACATGCTTGAACTGCTGGTATTACAGCAGGAAACCGGCCTGATCACCCAGGAACGTGATGAAAACG
This sequence comes from uncultured Advenella sp., assembly GCA_964588255.1. GTDB lineage: Bacteria > Pseudomonadota > Gammaproteobacteria > Burkholderiales > Burkholderiaceae_B > Advenella. Next base: position 1,117 of record CAZPNE010000054.1, read on the forward strand.
GCAAGCTGCTGCCACTGTCGGAAAATGACGGCCTGATTGTAGTCCCCCTGTTTGAAACCATTCCCGATCTCCAGGCCGGTGCCGACATCATGGATCGCTGGCTTAGCCTGCCCATCGTTAAAAACCGCATCAAACACGCCCAAAACGGCATTCAGGAAGTCATGCTGGGCTATTCAGACAGTAATAAAGACGGTGGCTATCTGACGTCCAACTGGGCCTTGTATAAAACCGAACTGGAACTGGTTCAGGTTTTTGAGAAACACGGTGTCCGTCTGCGCCTGTTCCATGGCCGCGGCGGCTCGGTGGGTCGTGGCGGCGGTTCCAGCTTTGATGCCATCCTGGCACAGCCACCGGGCACGGTTGCCGGGCAAATCCGCCTGACTGAACAGGGTGAGGTTATTCAAAGCAAATACAAGAATGCCGACATTGGTGGCTGGCACCTTGAACTGCTAGTATCTGCCACCCTTGAAGCAAGCGTAACGGCCAGCACCAGTGTGCAAGACAAGCATATGGAACATTTTGGCCATGCGCTAGATAATATGTCTACCATTGCCGAAGAAACCTACCGCCATCTGGTTTATGGCACCAAGGGTTTCAATGAATATTTCTTTGCCGCCACCCCGATTCATGAAATTGCCGGGCTGAACATTGGCTCGCGCCCCGCGGCACGCAAAGGTGGCCAGCGGATTGAAGACTTGCGTGCCATTCCCTGGGGCTTTTCATGGGCGCAATGCCGCCTGATGATTACCGGCTGGTATGGCGTGGGCACCGCTATAGAAACTTACCTGAATGAAGGCACGCCCGATTCCCCCAAAACCGCCAAGGCCCGCCTGAAGCAATTGCAGGAAATGGATCAGCAATGGCCCTTCTTCCGTACCTTGCTATCCAATATGGAAATGGTGCTGGCCAAATCAGATTTAACCATCGGCAAGCAATACAGCTCACTGGTAACCCAAAAATCAACCCGGGAAAAAATCTTCGGCATGATTGAAACCGAACACGCCCGGACGCTGGACATGCTTAAGAAAATAACCGGACGCAAGCTACTGGCCGACAACCCCGAGCTGGTCTCTGCCCTGCAAGAACGTTTTGCTTATATCGACCCGCTGAATTATTTGCAAATTGAAGTCATTCGTCGGCAACGCCAGTATGAAAAACGCAAGGTCAAAGTCAGCAAATTTGAAAGCGCCCGCAGCCAGCGTACGATTCATTTGACGATTAACGGGATTGCCACCGGGTTGAGAAACTCGGGTTAATGCCACGCCACGCCTGCCAACAAACCGGCAGGCGGTAACTTCACGGGCACCGCACGGAATCTCAGTGTTCAGCGCTAACCTGCAAATTTCATCAATAAACTTGTTGAGGTGATTATTGGTCCAGGATCTGGAACGGTGCAGCAAGGGGGTCAAAAATAATGACCATTGACAGCAAGAATTGCCTATTCTTTTTAAGCGACTCGTGAAATTTACAGGCTAGAGCCCACTTCATCCCTGTGGCTCAAACATTGGAATGCAACACCACTCAACACTTCAATGTGATCATACTCCTCACGTATGCTGGAATTGTGAAAAAGGATATTGCCCGTTGCTCGTTTAAGCAAATAGGCATGGGTCGTCACGCCTTCAAATGGATGCTCAGCACGAGTTTGCCAAAGGTCCGGAAATCTGGTTCATTTTTTCTCTTGAAAGCTTTGGTGTTGAGATGCCGTTCATGACCTATTGCAAATGAAGACGGTGACAAGTCCGAACTTGAAGATGTCATCATCGACAGTTCAGATCGTTGGGTTATCACCGACAAAGACCTGCTTGCCAAGCCTCTAGCTAAGCTGGCAGACAATTCACAATGTCCACAAAAAACACTTTTTTCAATGAACTACCCCCAAAAAATTGCACATTTTCCAACTTTTTTTGGGGGGCTATTGCCAAATAGAGAACAACACACAAATAACAAGTTGTCCTTGTCATCCGACCTATGCAGGCTAGGGTAATATATCCACACTCAAAATATGTGTGTAATACCCATATTGAAGCCAGAGGTGTTCCCTCCAATAGCCGTGGCTTTTTGCCCGTTAGAGAAATAAGCCTCAGCACCCTTATTATTAAATGTCCGGGCATAAGTCGTGTACACAGACGTACGTTTGGATAATTTGTGTAGGTATCCAAGCCCAAACCTGTTAGCCGCGGCATCAAGCGTTTTATTATCTGTGACCTTGCTATGAATATAGCTTGCTCGAATTTCACCACTACCAACCGGCACCTTGACCCCAACTAACAGAGAAGAGTTCTTGCGTGCGTTAAGCGTGATTTTCTCTCTACTCCATAATACACTCAGTTTCATGAAATCAAAATTCCATGATGCCCCAGCGTTGATATTGTTGTAATAACCGCGGACTTGTGGAGCTGCTTTCATTGTCGATTTTCCATAACCGGCAGCAACATCAAGCCGATCTTTTTTGTAACCCAAACGGGCACCTATGTAGGTTCCATCACTTTGATGCTCACCACTTGTCAGTCCTGCATTAGCATACATGACTGTGCCGTAAATCCCATTTTCCATTTTAGGCAGATGATAAGCAATGGAATTTGAAGCCCGTACATTAGTACGTACGGCACTAGCCGAGGCGAGCGCCAACGTAACTCCATTACCATAGGCCACGCCACGATTGCCAAATGGATCGAAAACAGAATGGTTCCGGTAAGAAGGAACAAGATCTCGACCGATACGCAATTCACCAAATCCCCCCTCGACACTCAGAGTAGAACGACGATTAAAGGCCAGACCACTGGCTTTAGTCAATGATCTGTTATCGGTCGATGTTGCCTCTCCGCGACCTGACGCAATATCAAACCCCGCTTCAAGCCAGAACGAAACCTTAAGTCCATTATCCAGTTTTTCAGAACCACGGAATCCGATTCTACTGGCAAGGTTTCCGCCTGAGATTACGTCATTAGTTCGTTTTGTGCCATCGCCTGAGACGGTTCGGAAAGCTGCATCAGCAACACCGAATACAGTAACTTCGGCAAAGACTTGATTACTACTAATAAACCCGGTTACTGCTAGGGCGGCGCAAAGCTTTTTTTTCATTAATGTCTCCTATTTGCGTATCGTAATTATGAATTTTTATATTTACATCATGGTATGCAGTAATAAGGCATGATCATTGCGTTGATTTATAACGTGTATTGAAATGCTTTATTCCAAATTACTGTTAGTTGATACTGGTCCTTCCATTGGTTGTAATCAGGAGTTACATCCGCGGTCTACATTTTTTTCTGGAGTGCCATCTAAAACAAATACATCTATCCAGCCCAGAACTAAATTAAAAATGGTTCAACCAATGAACTTAATGATTATTCATTCTAAAAGAAGAGTCAAGCACAAATAAACAAACCAAGGGTTTTACCTAGGAAAATTACAATTCATTGAAACCTTGGTCCATTAACTGAACCATTAATCTATTGGTGCGTTATAATCCTTATTATTCGCCACACACCGTCAAGGTGTGAGTTTTTGACGATAACCAGAAAGGCATTTGATGACCCAGCCCGAACAAACCATTGATGGAAACCGCGCCATCTTCGCCCCCATCAGCACCGACAGCGCACTCGACGAGATCGCAAAACAAATCCGCCAGGAAATCAAAAATAATCGATTGAAACCTGGTCAGAAACTACCTCCGGAACGCGATTTATGCGAACATTTCGGCGTCAGTCGCAACACTCTGCGCGAAGCCTTACGAGCCCTTCAGGTATCTGGCATAATTGAAATCAGAAAAGTGGCCTCGGGCGGTACTTTTATCAAGCAAGGCGACAAAAACGTGGTTATTACCGGGCTGCGAGATTTATATGACCTTGGTTCCATCACAGCAGAACAGTTGACCGAAGCACGCATCATGTTGTCAGATCCCGTAATACGTGACGTTTGCGTCAAGGCAACTGACGCTGATCTAGCTGATCTTGAAGAAAATGTAGCCTTGGCGGAGGCGGCACATAAAGCGGGAAACCATGATGAACGTGCACGTCTTCATCTGCAATTCCATCGCCAGCTTGTAAGAATTTCAGGCAACCCTATTCTTATAATGACTATGGAGGCCATTCTGCAAGTTTTGTCTGAATTCGTGGCACAGATCGGTTATGGTGAACACAAGTACGTAATTCCATCACGCCGCAGGCTCCTTTCGTTTCTGACTGAGCGCAATGTCGACGCGGCGGCGGCCGAAATGACCGCACACCTGCACCGCGTCCACCAGCATTATCTGTCACTACGCAAATCGAGCAACTAAAGCGCGCCCAATTATGCGCAAGTTTGTATGCTGCCAAATACTCCATCACTGCTCAATTCCTGTATGCGCACATCATCATAGTTCAGTTCATCACGCAAGATTTCCAATGTATGCTGACCTACCGCAGGAGCCGCATGCGGGTTTACTGCCGGCGTATCCGCAAGACGTATCGGTGTTTCAATATTGGGAATCCAGCCTTTGACAGGGTGTGGAATCCGCGTTGCGATATTTCTTGATGTGGCCTCATCAGATTGTAAGGCTTCGCCCAATGTCCGAACCTCGCCATGCGGAACCGATGCTGTACGCATTTTTTCTTGCCAGTACGACCAGGGTTTCGTAATAAACGCTTCTTCAAGAACAGTGAATAATTCCTTGCGGTGATTTAGCCGATCCAAGCTACGTAAAAATTCCGGACGGGAGGCAATATCGGGCCGTTCAAGCACTTCCCTGAAGAGTCGCTGGAAAATACCGTCGTTACCGCAATGTAAATAAAATGGTCGGTCAGCAGCCTGAAATACGCCTGAAGGGCATGTATCGGGCGTTGCATTACCATGTCGTTTTGGTTCGTAACCTGTCAAAAGATGCTGCATACCCGCAAAGCCAGTCAGCATAACTGCCGTGTCAAACAACGATACCTCAATGTACTGGCCCTTGCCGGTGCGCTCCCGGGCCAACAATGCCATCAGTATTGCATTAGAGGCCATAATCCCAGTGCCAATATCCATCACCACCGGACCACTACGCACACCCGGACGGTCCGGGTAGCCGTTCATGGACATATAACCGCTTTCAGCCTGTACGACGGGATCAAATCCCAAACGATCAGCGAACGGTCCTGTACGCCCATAAGCCGATATTGAACAATAAATCAGCCGGGGATTGAGTTCAATACACGTTTCATAGCTGAGCCCGAATCTTTCCATTACTCCCGTAGAAAAATTTTCGACCAGGACATCTGCTGATGCAATAAGTTCTAACGCGATTTTCTGGGCTGCTTCGTTTTTGATATCCAGAGCAAGACTGCGTTTGTTGCGATTGCTCCAGATAAATGGCCCGCCTTGTCCGGGTACATCGGGATCCACTGGCGGATAATAACGGAAGTCATCACCCCGACCCGGCCGCTCTATCTTGATAACATCCGCTCCAAAATCACCCAACATCATTGTGGCCAGAGGGCCGGCAATGTAATGCGTGAAATCGACAACCCGCAAGCCATTTAGGGCACTATGGGTTCCTGCTCGCGACGGCCGTTCAGGCAGTGCTTCGATCTTGCTTTGATTGAACATATATACTCCTGCAACCAACAAGCCAATGGGTCAACCAATATAGCCGTTAGTAAAGTTAAAATCATACGTCAACAGCTTGAACCAACTCTGACTGCACACTTGTAAAATTAAATTCTTTGATGTTTGGTTCAACCATTTACATAAATATACCACAACAAAAGCATTGGTTGAGCTAAATTTTCTTTGCATAAACTCTCGTAAGTCCTGCAAAGGGCCAAAATTAGCCATTCTTCCCTTATCTCAAACCTGGACTAGGGATAAATACCAATATCGCAATACTTGAGTTTATTGTGAAGTGTCGATAATCCACACCAATGGACCAACCATTGAATAACATTATCTGAAGGTGACATATGTTTATCGATCAGCTTAATTCACGAGCCCAAGCCTGCCAGCTTGAATACATTCCAGATGACATCACCCAACAGGCAAAACTGTGCATTCTGGATACGATCGGCTGCATTGTGGCAGGCATGCAAGATGACACGGCTAAATTTCTCGTGGCACCTGGCAACACAGCAGCGACCGTTAACAACTCGGCTACTGTATTTGTTCACGGCCACAAACTGCCCATCCGGGATGCCGTTCTCGCCAATGGCTACGCCGGCGATATTCTTGAACTTAACGATTTGATTGGGGGACATGCCAGTATTGGTTGTGTCACGGCAGCCCTTGCGGCTGCAGAAATATCACGGTCCAGTGGCCGCACCCTAATAGAAGCCGTTGTGCGTGCCCTTGAAAGTACAGCCTCGGTTTACAACGTGATATACCCGTCATTGAAACCATACAATGAAGTTGGCATGACCCCGGTTGGCATACCGTCGTCAGTCGGTGCGGCTGCCGGTGTTGCACATTTATACGACCTAGACAGCGAAACAACACGTCATGCGCTGGCGATCGCCTGTGCCCTTGCAGGCTGGTGCCCGTCAGAAGTCATTTTTCGCCAAGGCGGAACCTTCAAGCCAATGCTTTTTGGCGCACAACCTGCTGCCACGGCTCTTGACGCTGTGCAGTACGCACAGCGCGGCATGACGGGTCCTCTAGAAATCCTGGATGGTGAACTGGGGTATTTTTCCACAGTATCCACCCATGGACGACAAGACGCCTGCGTGAACAAAAATCACTGGATACTCCGTTCTCCTCGCCGAAAAATGCACGCATGCTGTGGCTATATCCACTCAGCCGCCGATGCACTGTCCGCCCTTCGTACCGAGTCAGATTCGACGCTTGAAGACGTCGAGATTAAGGTTAAAGTTCCCGAGTATGTCCACAAATCCGTATCAAAAACCGTATTGCCTTCCACACCAAACGAAGCTCGTTTCGATATCCGATATTGCCTTGCGGTGATTGCTTGCGGTGCAAATGTCATCACTCCCGAACACAGCCTGAACCTTCAAGAACAAATCAAGCGCCCTGACGTACAACGTATGATGTCACGTATCACCGTCATACCCGACACCCAGCTGACTCATTATGAACGCAGTCACGTCACGATTCGTCATCGTACATCCGGTCAAACCATAACCAAAACGCAGAATGCCCCTCGAGGCGCACCGTCATTACCGCTAACCAAACAGGATCTAATCGACAAATTTCTACTGCTAACGCAGTGGTGCATCCCTACCGACCAAGCGCTCAGGTACGCACAACAAATTCTTTCCCTTGAAACCGCCGAGAACATCGACTGGATTTTTACCGGGCTGCAACACAGCTAAGCAGCGCATAACCAACACACTCTAGGCTCAATAATGGCAAACAATATTCAGGAATTTGGCAATGCACTGTATGAACACAACGGTAATATTGCCATCGTAACACTGAACCGACCCGACCGCCACAATGCACTCGGACCCGCTCTTCGCCAAGGTCTTATCACCGCCATGGATACCGCCAATCAGGATAGTACCGTGCGGGCTGTCATTCTGACCGGCAACGGCCGATCCTTCTGTTCTGGCGGTGATCTGCAAGAACTTCTTGATCGTGCAAAACATGGTCTTCCCATCAGTGAAAAGCTTGACCCTCAGCGCGACCAAACCCTTCTGGCCGTTTATAAATGCCACAAGCCCGTTATTGCGGCTATTAATGGTGCTGCAATGGGCGCTGGCATGAACCTGGCGCTGGCTGCCGACATCCGGATCGCATCTCGCACAGCAATTTTCGCCCAGTCTTACACCAAGCGCGGCATGATGCCCGACTACGCAGGTACTCATCTTCTGCCCAACCTTGTTGGTTATTCGAAAGCCAGTGAACTGATCTTTACAGGCGCCACAGTAAGCGCTGACGAGGCCTTGCAACTTCAGATTGTCAGTCAGGTCGTTACGCCAGAAGTGTTACTGGAAACAGCACTGTCACTAGCCGAATCGATTGCTCGCAATGCCCCAATCCCGATACGGTTGGCTAAAAAAGCCCTCCAGCAAAATCGATATGGTGACATACGCGAAGCCCTTTTTCGCGAAACTACCGCACAAAATATTTGCTACGAATCCATGGATGCTCAAGAAGGATTTAAAGCGTTCCAGGAAAAACGGGCACCAATATTCAAGGGTTCCTGATCAAAAATCAAGAACTCTGGCCCTGTAGAGCCCATCTCAGGATTAGCCACTTACCCTGCCACACCAGGATATTTAGCTAATCCACAAATCAGACAGCAGACCACAACCCGTTTTAGGTCACTGATTAATTTAAATTTAGAGGTCGCAAAATTTTTCGACATAAAAATTTCACTACGTCAATGAATTAACTATTGAAATACTTTTGTTATATGGAGACAACATGTTTAAAAAAACCTTAATACTGCTCACAACTCTTTTACTTGCCGGCACCGCAGTTGCCGGAACATACCCTGAACGTACCATAACGCTCGTCGCCCCCTTCCCGCCGGGCGCAAGTTCTGACGTAACGGCCCGACTTATCGCGGAACAGCTGACCAAATCGCTAGGCCAGTCCGTCATCGTTGAAAACAAGGCAGGCGCAAACGGCGGCATAGGGATGCAGTATGTTGCACGCGCCAAGCCGGATGGTTACACCCTAGTGGTTAGCACAGGGTCAAGCACGATTGTGCCACCCATTATCTCCAAAAACGTCCTGTTTGATCTGTTCAACGTCTTTACCCCTGTTGCCACCATGGCCAACACCCCTCTTCTACTGACAGTTAATGCAGAATCCGAATTCCACTCAGTCGACGATATTGTAAAGAAGGCAAAGGCCGAACCAGGTAAACTGACCTATGGGAATTCGGCCGGTTTGTACCAGATCGCCATGGAAGCCCTAAACCACCACGCTGATATCGAGATCATGGGTGTCCCATATCGTGGGCCGTCACCTGCCGCTGTAGATCTACTGGCTGGCCGGATATCCATCAACCCCAATGCATTAGGTGCGGTCATGTCTATGCTGCAAGACAACCGTGTGCGGGCGTTAGCGACGCTCGGTTCGGAACGCACGCCTGCATTACCCGACGTACCGACAATGGTCGAACTTGG
>CAZPNE010000055.1:0-10143 GCA_964588255.1 uncultured Advenella sp.
GGCCTGTTTTCATTTTCAGGGTTTGGGCACCAATAGCCTGCGCCAGGATTTGCTGTCCAAGACAAATGCCAAACATCGGAATTTTTTTATCGAGGAGGGTTTTAACGGCCTCGACCGCATAACCGCAAGCGCTTGGATCCCCAGGACCATTAGCCAGAAAAATGCCATCAGGATTAAGGGCCAGAACTTCTTCTGCAGGTGTTGTGGCAGGAACCACCGTTAAACGGCAACCCTTATCGGCCAGAATACGCAAAATATTTGACTTCACGCCAAAATCATAGGCAACCACGTGATAGCTGGATTGGCTGGGCTGGGTATAACCCTGACCCAATTGCCAGGTGCCTTCTGTCCAGTTTTCAGTTTGCTGACGGCTAACCTGGCTGGCCAGGTCTTGCCCTTGCATGCCCTGATAACCACGCGCCAGTTCAAGCGCTTTCTCTACATCGTCACCTACCAGGATACATGCACCCTGTGCACCTTTTTCGCGCAGCAATCGGGTAATTTTACGGGTATCAACTTCTGAAATAGCGACGATGCCATTCTCTTTGAGATAAGAAGGCAGTGACTGGGTGGCGCGAAAATTTGAAATACGTTCCGGGCAATTGCGAATAACCAAACCAGCAGCATGTGTCTTGAAAGACTCAACATCTTCTTTGTTAACACCCGTATTGCCAACATGCGGGTATGTGAAGCTGACAATTTGCTGTGAATAACTGGGATCGGTCAGGATTTCCTGGAATCCAGTCATTGAGGTGTTGAAAACCAGTTCGGCTACGGTGTGCCCGTTGGCACCAATGGAAATACCTTTAAATACAGTACCATCGGCCAAAGCCAGAATTGCGGTAGGGAATTCTGTATTTTCCCCGAAAATATGTGACGGCAGCGTCATAAAACCCCAAGTTCTAAAATCAATAAGTAAACCTTGTCATTATACTGTTTTATTGATTTTCTATTAGAAATTTTACGATTTGCATGTGAAAAAAATCGTTATTTTCACTACTTTTTAAGGCACTTGCACCTCAAAAGCCAATGCCTCACCCGAAGCATCCACATTAATTGTAAACCCGAGTTTTTGCTGATAAAGGTCTTCTCCGTACTCGAAGAAAGTGATATGTATGCCTTGAGACAATTTTTCATGCCGGTAAAGCGTGGGATAGGTATAACGGCTATTCGGCAGTATATACAAGTCATTTAATGACTGGTGGAACATGACAGGCACCCAAACTTTAGAGTTGGCGGCATTTTCGATAATCCAGGTAGGGCTTTCCTGTTTACCGGTTTTACATTGCACCAGGACCACGGCCTTGCCGGATACTTTCATGTTGACCGTATAAAAATCAAGCGCATTAAAAGTGGAACTGCCGCACCATTCGAATTGGCCTTGCAAGGGCAAAACCAGTTCACGCAAGGAAAGACGGGGATGCGACAACAATTCGGATTTTACCGGGATACGATCACTTTCCCGATAAACAGCAGTACGATCCAGGTTGGTTTGGGCCCACTCTATCATGCGCGGCAAGCGCTCCTCCAGGCAGGCAACCGTTTGGCATAAAGCCAAGCTATTGTTGCGGGTTTTGATTAAACGACTAATAAGCACAGGACGATCGGTTTGCGCCTGAAGGGCAGAACTGGTATAAAGCCATTCAAACAACCCACTGGCCACCTGCATGTTTTCGCACATCTTTGCAGGCCATTTTTTTTGGGTCTCACGCAACAGTTCCACGCCACTTTGCCCAAACCTGCCCTTTATAACCGACTCTGGAATACAAGGATTAAGGGCTATTTCCTGAAACGCAAACGGCAACCCGACGCCAGTCCTTAACAGGGAGCGATCGAATTGCGCATACACTGATTTTACGGAAAAGAGCAAGCTAAAAATTACTAAAAATAGCCTACCCAATTTAAGTAGCATTTACTTACAGCCTTATTAATTAAAATGAACTATTCCACGGCTAAATCATATCAAGCTATACGCAAATAGACAGCTGATATACCTATTTACGTATAAATATATGACCTAAATTGTAAAAAAAAATTATTTGGGCATGCCCATGCGAAACGTCTGCTTTTAAGTGGCAAAATCGTACAACCAACACTCCGCCATGTCAAACCTGATACATATAAACGACAGGATACCCGTCAGACTTTAATCCTGATTCAAAATCAGGCTATATTGTTAGATGGAACCTGACCAATAACTTCCACTATCGTTGCCATCATAATTTCTATCCTGGATTCAAGTATATATGAGTAATCAATTAGATGAACTACGTAAATTCACTACTGTTGTCGCAGACACCGGAGACTTCCAAAGCATGCGCGAGCATCGTCCCACCGATGCCACCACCAACCCGTCCCTTATCCTGAAGGCAATCCAAAAAGAAGTGTATCGCCCCCTTCTTGAACAAACCATCCAGGACCATCCCGACGCAAGCACCTTAGAAACCCTGGATCACCTGCTCGTAAAGTTTGGCAAACAAATACTGGACATCGTACCGGGCCGGGTTTCCACCGAAGTGGACGCCCGCCTTTCGTTTGACACCGATGCCACCATACAGCGAGCCCGTCATCTTATTGCGCTTTACGAAAAAGAAAACATTTCGCGTGATCGCATTCTTATCAAGATTGCCTCGACCTGGGAAGGTATCAATGCAGCAAGGATTTTACAAAGCGAAGGCATCAAATGCAATATGACACTGCTATTCTCAATGGCCCAGGCGGTTGCCTGCGCTGATGCGAACGTACAGTTGATTTCACCCTTTGTCGGCAGGATTTACGACTGGCACAAAAAAAATGCTGGCAGCGACTGGGTTGAAGAAGACAATGCCGGTGTGAATGACCCAGGCGTCAAATCGGTGACCCGTATTTTCAATTATTTCAAGAAACACGATATTAAAACCGAAATCATGGGTGCCAGTTTTCGCAACAAGGGACAAATCATCGCCCTGGCCGGCTGTGACCTGTTAACCATCAGCCCTGAATTGCTGGCAAGCCTGACGGCAAGCAATGAAGTGATTCAACCCGCCCTGAGCGCGGAAGAATCCGGCAAGCTGGACATTGAACCCATTGCGGCCAATGAGACCGCCTTCCGTTTCATGCTTAATGAAGATGCCATGGGCACCGAAAAACTAGCTGAAGGTATTCGTGCTTTCGTGGCCGATTCAATCAAGCTTGACAGGATTATTGAACAGGCCCGCGCCTAAACTTATTATAAAGATCCATGACTTTGCCTGATCAGGTCTTCAAGAGCTTCGCCGCTCTATGAAGGCCCAGGCAATGGTGCCTGCATCTACATACTCAAGCTCGCTGCCAGTGGGAATACCCCTGGCAATTCTTGATACCTTCAAGCCCCTGCTTTTAAGCATTTCAGCCAGATAATGGGCCGTCGTTTCACCCTCGGCCGTAAAATTGGTGGCCAGAATAACCTCTTGCACCTTGCTATCACTAACGCGCTCTAATAGCTTATCAAAACCCAGGTTATCCGGCCCAACCCCCTCAAGGGGCTTCAAACTACCCATCAAAACAAAATACAAACCCCGATAACCATGACTGGCTTCAATCATGTTCTGGTCTGCCGGGGTTTCTACAATGCAAAGCAGGCTGTCATCCCGTTTGGGATTAAGGCAGGTTTCGCATATTTCATCTTGGGAAAAAGAATGGCACCGTTGGCAATGTCTTAAATTATTAACCGCATGCGACAGGGCAAAAGACAATTGCTGTGCCCCTTTACGATCATGTTGTAGCAAATGATAAGCCATGCGCCGGGCGCTTCTGACACCAACACCGGGCAATCTGCGCAAGGCATCAACCAGCGCAGACAGCGGTTCCGGTTCGGGCAGATGATCTTGCATCAGAATGGAAACTTCATTCCGGGTGGCAATGGCATGCCAGCCGTTACGGAAGACATTTTTTCCTGGGCAGTGCTTTCAGCCTTGCGCAGGGCATCATTAAAAGCGGCTGCCACCAAGTCTTCAAGCATGTCTTTTTCGTCTTCCAGCAGGGAAGGATCAATCACCACCCGCTTTACATCATTGCGGCAAGTCATGGTTACCTTGACCAAGCCACCGCCCGAAGAGCCTTCAACCGTGATATCTGCCAGGGCTTCCTGGGCTTTTTTCATGTTGTCTTGCATTTGCTGGGCTTGCTTCATCAAGCCTGCCAGTTGATTTTTCATCATAATGAATGGTTTCCTGCTTCATTGATTAATGGGAATAGCTCGTATTTTAGTAGATTAATACGTAAAGTTCATGGGGATCAACACGGTTTAATACTTTCAGGCAGCACTTTGGCACCAAACTCTTCGATAAGGGCATTGATAAACTCGCTTTCCTGCACCGCCCGTTCGGCCTTTTCCTGACGCGCAGCCTGCTCGGCACGGATAGAAGCATAGGCAGTTTCCTCAACGTTTTCGGCATATTCGAAAGACACCTTCACCACTTGCCTGAAATACTCGGTCAGCACCGTATTCAATTTTGCTTTGGCACTTAGCTCGTTCGTGTTTTTAACCGGAATACGCAAGTGGATCTCGTTATTTTCAACACCCAGCCATTCGCTTTGTTTGGCAAACTCAGCCGCCACCCCGGCAAGAGGCAATTCTTGCGACAAAACAGTCCAATCATGCGACGTCATTTGCTGCAAACTGTATCCTGCCGACTGTCCCTGGTGACTGGGGATCCAGGTAGCATCTTCTTCCACAACAGGAAAAGACGCCATTTCAGGATCTGACAGATCCATATCAAGATCAGGGGAGACCGCCTGTTCAAAACGCCCGTCATCATTGGGTTCGGAGGCAGCCAGCATTTCCCAGTCTGCAGGGATGTCCTCCCAGGCAGGAATGAAATCGTCAGCCGTTTTTTTTTCAGCCACTATCGCCTTATCATTGCCACCGGCTGTGGTGTTGGCAACGGGTTCCATTGAATTGGATGCAACTGCTGAAGCACTAGCCGCGGAACGGGGTTCGGATTGCGTGCTTGCCACTTCCGCAGCGGGTACAACAGCAGCAATAGCCGGTAGCTGTGCACCGCCAGCCACGGTTACCGCCGGTGCTGGCAATGAGGCCATATCGACCGTACTGACCAATGACAGCATTCTTAATCCCGTCATGACAAAACCCGCATATTCATCGGGTGCCAAAGACAACTCGTTACGGCCATGTACGGCAATACTGTAAAACAGCTGCAGGGTATCCGGGTGAAACGCCTTTGCCAATGCCTGCATGTCTTCATGCAAAGGGTCATCGGCCATAATGGTACCCGGCAAACGCTGCTCTATCGCGATACGCGAGAGCAAGACCGACAAGTCTGCCAGGGCGCCCGAATAGGAAAACCCACGCATCGACAACTCATTGGCCGTATCCATAACGCCCTGCGCCGAACCCTGCAGCAAAGCCTGCAAAAAGCGAACCAAATACTTCTGGTCGATGGTGCCCAGCATTTCGCGTACTGCTGCATCGGTAATATTGGAGGAACTGTAAGCGATGGCCTGATCAGTTAAAGACAGGGCATCGCGCATGGAGCCGGCGGCCGCCTGCGCAATAAGTCGCAAGCCACCAAGATCGAAACGGACCTCTTCCTGCGTGAGCACATTTTCCAGGTGACCCACAATCGCCTCGGGCGGCATCTGCTTCAGGTTGAATTGCAGGCAGCGGGACAATACCGTGACGGGAATTTTTTGCGGATCAGTGGTGGCAATAATAAACTTGACATGCGGCGGGGGCTCTTCAAGCGTTTTCAGCATGGCGTTAAACGCATGCCCCGTTAGCATGTGGACTTCGTCAATCATGTAGATCTTGAAGCGGCCCGCACTGGGCGCATACACGGCTTGCTCAAGCAGTTGCGTCATTTCCTCAACGCGACGGTTGGAGGCCGCGTCAAACTCGAGATAGTCAACAAAGCGGCCTTCGTCTATTTCGACACAGGCACGGCATTGGCCACAAGGCGTGGCGGTAATGCCGGTTTCACAATTGAGGGATTTGGCAAGAATGCGTGACAGCGTGGTTTTACCCACCCCGCGGGTACCCGTAAATAACCAGGCATGATGCAGTCGCTGGGTATTAAGGGCATTGCTTAATGCCCTTACCACGTGCTCTTGGCCAACAAGGGTTTCAAACGATCGGGGACGCCACTTACGGGCAAGAACAAGGTAGCTCATGTGAATGATTGTAGCCCAGAAATGCAAACGTCACCTTTAAGGTGACGACTGTTTTACTGAATATTTTTGTATATGAGGGGTGAGCCTTACTTCGGCACTGAATCTAAACGGTTATGGCTGCTTCGTTCCCGACCTGACCAGTTTCACCGCCGACCCATGCGAAGGGGCCCACCGGAAAGCATTGTAACAGCTTTCTGGATTATTACAATACAAAAATGCAAGCTGCCCCAGACCAGATGAAAATTTAGCGCCAGCGATAGCCTACGCCCACACCCGCGCCCACGTCTCCACCTGAAGACCCGACCACAGAGCCGTTGAGCAACCACTTGCCATTATCGGTTGCCGCAGAGACACCAACGGCATAACCGGATTCACCCGACCAGGTACCACCACCCACACCCACTACTTTTTCACCCGGCAAAACCGCCTGTGGCAAATTGGCCGCCGCAATCGCGGCAGCAGTGCCTTCGTCGGCCTTGCGTTCGGTTTGACGGATTTTACGATTGACGTCATTGAACATTTCCGTGGTTTGACCCAGGTTCACGGCATCTGTGGGCCGGCTTCCGGCAGCTACGCCGGAAACCACGCGCGGGCCTTCGCTACCTGCCACGGACACTTCTTTTCCATTGGCTTGCCCACCTACGGAAATGGTACGGGTTTCATTGTTTTGGGTGACCGCGGCAGGCTCAGATGCAGGTACCGCCTCATACACCGTTTGCATGGCAGCCATGATAGGACTGACTGCCTGCGCCATTGCCGGAAAACTGTTAAAAACTGCGACAGCCATTACCCCGCACACCATCCAATTGCGCAACATCGTGCTTTTGTTTTTTTCTGACACTGTTGTTTTACATGCTGCATGAATAATCGGACTCATTAGTTCTCCAAAACTGAAAATTTAGTAAACAAAATTAACTGACAAGCATTATTCCCTTTTTTGTGAAAAATGTTTTATATAAACCCAAACACTAACAACTTATTACACAATTGCGCCCCTGCAGACCAGGGGCAAACCCGTTTACCGGATTACCCTCTTACAAGGTCAGCCAACGGTTACCATCCAGCGCGTAAATAACCGCCCGGGCGGGACGACCATCCAAGGCGGTTAACCGTTCACAATAGGCCTGAAGCTGTTCACGGTAAGTTTGCCGCAAACGGTTTTCAAATACATCATCAGACTCATGATCATGTTTTTGTGCCGTTTTATAATCAACCACCAGCCAGCCATCGGGCTCGGAAACCGCCACATCCACAATCAGCACCTTGCCATAGGCATTCATCAGCTCCCATTCCTGACGTGCATTGGCCTGTTGCAGCAACCATTGTCCTTTATCACTGCCCAGGCAATTCAGCAATAACGATTGCACCCGCCCGATAGCCTCGCGTGCCTGTTGGGGACGCAAACCTTCCTGCAACAACTGACGCACAATAATGTTTTCCGCAGACTGAATCCGCGCGGGTGTCCAACCTTGTAATTGATCCCGCCCCATACAGGCCAGCCAGGCATGCACCACCGTACCGACATGCGCCTCGTAACGCTCTTCAAACTGCCAGGCGCCCCCCTCGTTGATGGAAGGAGCAGCCCGTTTATGGGTCGCATCCGCTTGCGCGTGAAGGGTCTGCATCATGGCGTCGGTAAAGCGGGTTAAAGGAGGTCCCACCACTTCATACTGGCTGTTTTCAGTATCCCGCCCGTTATCAGCTGCCAAAACAGGCAGGTACGCCGGCTTGACCGTGGAGAACGTATCCATTAAAGACTGCAACCGCGAAAACAGGGTGCTGGATGGCACCTTGGCAACCACCCCGTCCTTGACTTGCAGTACCGCCACCAAATGCAACCGTTGACATGCCCGTGTGGCAGCTACGTACAAGAGGCGGTCCAATTCATAATTGGTACGTTTTTTCTCCCGTTCGGCCAGATAGACCGAAATGGGATCTTTTTCCTGCGATGCCCTGGGCTTGATGGGCCCCAGTAACAAGTGCCCCTCGGACTGCTCAAACCTTAGCAAGGGATCGGGGTTATTGCGTGGTACCCGGTGCAGGCCATACAAAATCACCTCCTGAAATTCCAGCCCCTTGGATTTATGCATCGTCATGATGGTCACGGCATTTTGCTCATGTGAAGACGCGGCATAAAGACGTTCAAGCTCACGATCAAGATCGGTTGGATTCAATCCTCCATAAGGTGCAATCTTGTCTAGTAGCCGCAGCACCGTCTGCACATCGGCATATTCACTTTCATGGTTATAAAATACAAACCCGCCCAAGGCACGCCAGATTGACTCCACATGCGCTGAAAACGTAATCGCATCCTGTTCAAAGGACCGATCCAGCAAGGCCTTAGCCACCGGCAACAGACGGGCCAGTTCGGCGGCGGACAGATCCTGCCCCCCAGCCCCCCCTTGTCCGTTAGCAGAAGATACGCCCGCCAACACCTGCGCCAGCAACTGTGGCACCGGCGTTTTATGCTGTTCGCCAAACAGGGTATCCAACGTGGTCAAGGTAAGGCCGCACAAGGGTGAACGCAACAGGGAAAGCCAGGCCACACGGTCTGCCGGATGCGACAAGGCACGAACCAGCTGCACCAGATCAATCACCACCTGACGGTCTTTAAGCGGCTGAAAATCAACGGCCCGTACGGGAATGCCTTCCATGCTCAGCCGATGCATCAATTCATTAAGATGTGTTCGTGCCCGCACCAGAATGGCGACGGGATCTTTTTTACCGGCATGCGTTTTTAATGCCGACTTGACCAGTTTAATCACCCTGTCCTGGGCCGCTGCTTCAGCCATTACCGGGGTTATTTCAATGGCAGGCGATTCATCATCCTGGGTGACCTCCTGTGGCAAGGTATTCGGATTCAGCAATTCGGCAGGTATGTTATTACCATAATAAAACGGATACATCAAAACCGCCGGAGATATTCCCTCGTCATTAAAGGGTACCGATGGCGTATACTTGATCGCCCCCAGCGCCGGGTTGTTTTTGGCCGGGAATACCTCGGCAAAGGCTTGGTTAACCCATTGAACCACCCCTGAACGGGAACGAAAGTTCTCACTTAACCTCAGAACTGTCAATGGCAAATCATTGATACTTTCCTTGGACACCTTCAAAAACAGACCCACTTCAGCTTTCCTGAAACGATAGATGGATTGCATCGGATCCCCCACCAGAAACAAGGTACGGTCTTCGTTAGACAGCCAACCTGAAGTCAACTTGCAAATCAGGTCAATCTGTACCTGGCTGGTATCCTGGAATTCATCAATCAGAATATGTTTAATAACCGCATCCAGCGACAGCAGCAACTCGGCCGGATCATCAACCGAACCCAAAGCCTGCCCTGCCCGCCAGGCAATTTCAATAAAATCCACCTCGCCTGCACTGGTAAAGACCTGTTCAAGCTGTTGCGCAGCCAGCCGAAGGCATTCCAGCAAATTGCCAATAATCTGCATTTGCTGCGGGGTCATCAGCACTTCTGGCAAATTTGTCAAATCATGCAAGGCCTGAGCCCATTCATCCGAATCAAGTCGCTGTGACTCAAGCCAGGTTTGCATGGCATCCTTGTGCGCACTCTTGGGGGGGAAACCTTCATTTTTGGTCAGGCGACTGCGCAACTGTCCTTTGGCCGTTAGCAATAAACGGGCCAACGCCTTCCAGCGGGCAATATCCGTAAAATAAGGAGCCAAGGGATTTCCATCCCAATCCAGCAATGGATAGTCATCATCGTTGCCGCTAGCAGGGTCAAGCAAAGTACTGGCCGCCAACCTGGCGATAGGCGCCAAACTGCTGGCCCAACCCTGTGGCATAAGCTCGCCAACCCTGACAATATCATCATCCATTGCCTGTGCCAGGGACTCCATCACTGCCTGCATGGCACCTGCCGGATCACTCACCACCGGCAGCCACTGATCCCTGAACCCCAGCATATCCACCAGCAACTCTTCGGCAGGCAGCAAATCCACATCCAGATGAGCCACCAATGCCTGCACGCAT
>CAZPNE010000056.1:0-9911 GCA_964588255.1 uncultured Advenella sp.
ATCCAGCCTTCTGGTTTGCCCATGCCTTTTTCAAGCTTACGAGCCAACGCATCACCAACATTACGTGTTTTACCTGTTGATGGGTCAGGGCGTTGTTTTTTAATTTGATTCAAATAGATACGAGACACGCCAGAAACTTCAGAAAGTTGCTCTTGCGTACCAGCTTCCTTTATTAAGCGATGCAAATTCTCGAGACGTATTTCATTATTTGATTTCATAGCTCTATTTAAAAGCAAAATGCTTAATTTAATAAGTATTCATATAGCTTTACATAAGTAAGCATATAGCTTACTATTTAATTTGTTAAATTATTTTTTGAGACTCAAATGCTCCTATTTGATTACTTAAGTCGCTCACATGGCGAGCAAGCTCGGTTGGCTAGGGCCATTGGGGTACAGCAAATTCTTGTTTCTCAGTGGTCATTAAATAAAAGAAGAGTTCCTGCTGAGCATTGTCCGAACATTGAACAGGCAACTAACGGCCAAGTAACCTGTGAAGAACTCCGCCCTGACGTGAATTGGTCTGTTTTACGCAACACTTCCACTCCAACAACAAAGGATTCAGTATGAATAAAGAACAAAACCACCTTACTTCCTTGGTAATTAAGGCTGATGCTTTGGTGCTTCACAAAAATGGCATGGTGTTTAGTGATATCAGCGAAAAACACCTGACAGAATTCTGGATCCAAATAGGTCCTGGCCTTGGATATATTAAATTTGAGCGAGTCAGTTCTGATTCGCAAGATTACTTATCCAAGTCAGTACAGTTGGAAAGTTTTCCAGTCCCTTCTCCGCTAGTTTCAATACAACATGTTTTGTGGCGTCGGCAGGCAGCGATCGAAGCTGAGCTATGTATTTCTGCTTTTCGGGCTGGTTTAGCTCCGTGGAAGAAAGGATCTTCGACTCAATCAGATACTTGATGGTGTCGTTATGAAGCTTGATTGTCACTACGCCGAGAATAGCGGAAAGACCACCATCATCAGTCAGGAAATCTACACCTTTATGGCTTATTTTTGCAGTTATGGGTTTTGGAAACATATCGCTCAATGTTTGAAAAAACTTGCATTCAATCAACTCATGTTCGTGCAGATAGTGAATTTCTTTATCAAATTCAGGGAAATCGTTTTTCCATTGTTGAACATCGACCTGTCTGGGGTATTGGGAAAGAAGTTTTTGAAGTATTTCCAGTTCAACTTTTCTGTTTGGGAAAGGGGTTTCATTGGTCATAAGTGCTCCATAAAATCGTTAAATTTTGAAAAGCGGAATGTGTCATGAGTAGCGATATTTGGTTTCATTTTTTTCAGGCTGTTCATTCATTTTTCATCGTGTATTTGATCTGGATGGTATGCCGTTTGGATGCCCATGTTTCTGCAGTTTTAAGAACAATACGTGCTCTTGAGGCATTTGAATCGGAAGGCTTGAAAAAGAAAAATAGTTTATGTCCTGCTGAGTCTACCGATAAAGGCAATATGGATTTGTCCAGCGGTAAAGAGGGCGAAGCTGAATGAAGATCCGGTTTTTCAATAATCTCTCCAAAAGAATTTTGTTGCCCAAAAACCGAGTATGCAAGTATGCCATCTGGGGTTGTTATTTCGTAGATAGTGGTTGGGATGGATCGGGGGTATACATGAACCATTATGCGGATGAATCCATTAATGGGGTCATCTCGCATGTCTATGGTTTTGATCGGCAGCATTGTTTCTTCGAGTCGTTTCTTAATAAGCAAAAGCACCCCAATAAGTGCGGCAATTGCTGTGAAAAATTGAAAGAAAGTACTCATGTCTTACTTGCCTTCCTCATGGTTGGTTTCCTTTTAAAGAATTGTTGGGTGAGAGCTTCAATTCTAACTGGAAACCGACCACCCTTTTTTAATCAATGGTTTGTTTCTGTCTTTCCGGGTACCGCTCATGTATCCATGATGCCGGGTTGCTGCTGGATTGGCTATGTCAATGTTGAGGTTTGAATGATAAGTGAGAAAAACACGGCATCAGCAGCCGTTTATTTTGATCGGAATACACCGGTGGTGTTTCCCAGTGGTACCCGGGCCCTGTTTCTGCATTGGCAGGCCAGGCGCGTTGAACCGGGCAACCCGTTGTCTCCCATGGAAAGGGTGGCGATTGTGCAGATTAATGGTGATACGAATACGACCATTTACAGCGAACGTTTTATGTCTTTGGCAAAGGTGGGGTAATGATGACGTCATATGAAAACGCAGCATTCAATACGGTACATGATTATCCGGGTGGTGCCAAAAAGCTGGGCGAGGAAATAGATATTAATGGCCAGGTGCTGGCGCATAAGGTCAACCCCAATGACCAGGCCAACCAGCTGACGGTGCAACAGGCCCGCAAGATCATGGTTAAAACGGCTGACTATCGCATGCTGTATGCGCTTGCCAATGAGCTGAATCATGTATGTATCAGGTCTGTGGATGTGCGTAGCGACCAGTGCCTGCATAAGTCTATTACCAAGACGGTTAAAGAGTTTGGTGAGTTCCTGGCTGCGGTGTCTGATGCCACGGAAGATGGTGATGTCACGGCCAATGAGCTTCGGAACATAGATAAGGAACTGGGGGAGTTGATTGGCAAGGCTAACTTCCTGCGCTCCTTGTGTGCCCAGTGGGCTGGCCTGCAGGGAGGAGAGGGGTAATGGCACGTCCTATCAGTGAGTTTTCCAGAAAACTTTTGGGTTTATTATCCCGACAACCGCTGACCTCAAGCGGGATTGCAGAACGCCTGCAAGTGCCGTTACGGCAAGTTATTGAAGCATGTAAGCGCTTGAAATCATCAGGCAAAGTGGTGGTTGTAGCCACATTAAAGCAGCCTGGTGTCCGGCGTCCCGTGTATAAGTACGCACTCAACAAGGAGCTGCTCATGTAAGAACGGCTCTTTTCCCATTTATTAAGTTGATTCGCTCCTGATTCAAGGGGCGGGTTAATGCTCGTCTGTACTTTTTGTCATGGGCTTTTATTGGCTCATGCGGTGGACTGTTGTCGTCAGTTTTTACGGCACTGAAAAGGGTTTGAGGCTAAATACGCGGTTACCTTTTCAGTATTGATCCAAACCGTCTCCAAGGATCAACCTGGGTGCGTGAGTCTAGAGGGTGGAGGGGTGTCTGCATTGGCGCTAATAGTCTGGACTATGTTGCAAGTGGAATGCACTGCTTGCAGCCCCTGAAGCATACTGACCGGCTCCGGCCCAGTAGTTAAGTGAACGCACTGCTCTTGTCTTTGACGGGTAAGGGGAGTGCTTTGCCCATCGCACCAAACCCCACCATCCCAGTAATGGTTCAAGACACTGGATATAGATAAGAAAGATATAGGTTTAATCATTAACAGGAGTATGCAATGAGTTTAAAAAGAATCTCTTTCATTGTGGCAAGACTGGATTCATGGGGCAGGTGGCTGCATTCTTCAGGTGGCAATAGTCAAAGCTGGTTGGCCACCATGGTGGATATCATGAACGGTCAAAGGGTGTGGAGTAATACGGGGCCGGTACGGTGTTATGTCCCAGTGGATAGCATTGAATGCGCCATTACTGACAGGGCTGTGATGGCATTGCCAGTGGATCTTCGTAAAGCAGTGGTGGCCTGGCATGGTTGTATTTATCAGGATGGTACCTTGGATACGGTATCCCGTGAACTGGGTATTGCCAGAGGTACTTTGCATCGCCGCTTATGTCAGGCTGATATCAGGGTGGCAGAATGGCTGGATGAGGATAGAAAAAGGAAACAGGTGAATGCAGTTACATTTTGAATTATGGGACTTATACTGAAGTGTGTATTATTCGGTATATTCCTGCGGAGCTTGCAGCATGAAGTTGTTTTGATGTGAGCAAGTAATTGTTTAGCCCCAGATGTTGATGATTCAATGTCTGGGGTTTTTGTTTGGGTGGTTAATAATGGCAGTTCGTTCTCCCAAGCCGTGCGGTCATCCAGGATGTTCATCGCTTGTTTATGATGGAACCGGGCATTGTGCCAAGCATAAACCAGAACCCTGGAAGAAAAGGCCGGGATCAGCTAAGCGGGTAACTGGAAGAAGGCTTCAAAGAATGAGGCATGAGTTGTTTTCAGATAACCCCTTATGTGCTGAGTGTTTAAGGCAAGGCCGAGTGACACCCGCTGATGAACGAGATCATATTATTCCTTTGTTTGAGGGTGGAAAGGATGAACCCGACAATATCCAGGGTTTGTGTAAGTCGTGCCACGCAGAAAAGACAGCAAGGGAAAGCTTAAGGGCTCGGAAGGGCGGGGGTGGGTGAAAGTCTACAGCCCTCCAAGCGGAAACCGCCTGTTTCATCTTTCTTTGCGCACGACAGATTTTTGACATAGGGGGGGGTTAAATCCTTTAGTTATTATGGCAGATCATTTAAAACTGATTGATAAAGATCCAGCTAAAGGCGTTCAGCAACCTGACAATAATCAGACTTTGGCGTTTGATAGTGAGATACCTGATCATATTGCCAAATTGAATGCCAAGGAGCGAAAAGTTTGGGAACATGTGACTCGTGCTTTGCATGAGTATGGGTTAATTCATAAAACTGATGCGATTCTGGTAACGATTATTTGTGGCACTTTTGTCAATTATCTGGACGCAAAAGAAATGCTGGATAAAGTTATCAAAGAGAATAACGGCTCTTATTTTATTGAAACGCCCAATGGATATTCTCAACCGCACCAGGCGTATTATACGTTGCGCGCCTTGCGGAAAGATCTTCTGCAGTGGTTGCCAGAAGCCGCATTGACGATTGCTTCATTTCAGAAAGCTATTGAAAACCGTCCTGGCTCCGTCCAGGGTGATTTGTTTGATGATCCCGTTGAAAAGCATCGCCGTGAAAAAATTGTCATGGGCTTTCGTGAGGTATGAGAGAAGTTGTTAAATCGTTTGATTGGGACGCGTATGGCAGGCAAGTTATTGCCGGTAAGATTCCAGTCAGTCGATGGACCCGGTTGGGTGTTGAGCGTCATTATCGTGATTTGAAAGAGGGCCACAAGCGTGGTCTTTATTTTTCTGAGAGTCACGCGCAACATGCATTGGAGTCTTTTTTATTTTTACGACATTCCAAAGGCGAATGGGCTGGACATACTTTTGAGCTTGCTCCCTGGCAGCAGTTTTGGGTGGCTTTGGCTTTTGGCTGGTTGCGTGAGGATGGTACCCGACGCTTTCGGGAAGTCTGGGAAGAAGTACCCCGCAAAAACGGTAAGAGCACCAAACTATCCGGGATAGGCATTTATTTGTTCTGGTTTGATGGTGAAGGTGGTGCAGAGGTTTATACGGCCGCCACGAAAATGGACCAGGCCAAGATTACCCATGCTGAAGCGATGCGGATGGTGCAGTCTTCACCGCATTTAAGAAAGCATATCGGTATTAAGCTGGATCGTATTTTTAATCCAAAGCCGGGTTATGCAGATGTGTTTTTGCCCTTGGGCCGTGATTCAAAAAGCTTGGATGGCCTTAATCCGCATGGCGCAATTTTGGATGAGGTTCACGCTCATCCAAACAGGGAGATCTATGACGTCATTGTTTCCGGTATTGGCGCAAGAAAACAGCCCTTGATCTGGGGCATTACCACAGCCGGTTTTGATTTATCGTCCTTTGGGTTTGAGCAGCACCAGTATGCCGAAAAAGTCCTGGAAGGCATTTTTGAAGATGACAGCCTGCTGGCCATCATCTACACAGTAGACAATCAGGAAAACTGGGATGACCCGATTGAATGGGCCAAGGCAAATCCTAACCTGGGGGTATCAGTTTATGAAGAAAACCTTAAGTCGGCATCAGACAAGGCAAAACGGCAACCCAGTGAATTGCCTAACTTTAAAACCAAACGGTTGAATATTTGGCTGGCTGGTGGCTCGAAGTGGATTTCGGCTGAAGCCTGGGCAGCTTGCGCTGATCCCGGTTTGCGCATTGAGGATTTTGCCGGTGAAGCTTGCTGGATTGGCATTGACTTGGCCGAAAAAAAAGATATTGCGGCCTTGGCTATTGTTTTTAAAAGAGGCACCAAGTACTACGCGTTTTTCAGGCTGTTTCACAATGAAGATTTTGTGCGCTCACCTGAAAATAAGCATTTGGCCAAATGGGCTGATGCAGGACATATTATTGTTAATGAGGGCAATGCCACTGATTTTGATGTTATCCGTCAGGAATTGGTAGGTATACGTGACCTGTGTGAGATCCGGGAAGCGATTTATGATCCGAAGTTTGCCACCTATTTCGTTACGAAGCTGGCCGATGATGACAACCTTCTGACGGTGGAAATGCCGCAAACATCTAACCGGTTTACCTTGCCGATTATTGAAATTGAGAACTTGGTGTTAACCGGTGATTTTGTTCATGACGGGAATCCAGCCGTTGCCTGGATGGTCAGTAATGTCGTGATGCGCGAGTCAAAATTTTCTGGCCTGCGGCATCCAACAAAAGAAAAACCTGAAAACAAAATTGATGCACCTCTTGCATTGATTATGTCAATGGGTCGAGCTCTGCATACCGATGAAGAGGAACCCGAACCTGGAATTGTAATTTTATGACAACGTCAGCATTAAGTGAACGTGCCCGTATGTTGATAAGTAGTGATCGGGCATCAATCAAGGCTGCGACAGTATCAACTGCGCAACCCCAAGAGCTGTATGAGCTCTTGACTGGACACAGCATGAATAACAGTGGCGTGCCTGTTACTGAGCATACGGTCATGATGATTTCTGCCGTGTATGCCTCGGTTGCCTTGATTGGTGGGGCGCTGGCTTCATTGCCGTTGCACATTTATAAAAAAACAGAAGATGGGAGGGACCGTTACCAATCCCCGCTATGGTGGTTATTTAATGAATCGCCCTGGCCAAACTGGACATCGGCAGGCGCGTGGCAATTTGTGGCCCAGTCTATTGGCTTGAAGGGTGATGCTTTTCAACGGATACATCGCGGTGTTGGAAACGAGATATCGGCAATTAGAGGCTTTGAGCCTATTCACCCAGATCGAATAGTGGTTGACAACGTGAATGGGCGTAATGTTTATGCTTATTACGATGGAAGCGGTACCCTGCATACTGTTGACCAGGACGATATGCTGCATTTTTCTGGTGTTGGTTTTGATGGCAAACGTAGCATGTCACCCATCAAGTACGCCCTGAAGGTGCCTGCCGGAATTTCACTGGATGCAGATAGGTTTGCCGGTTCTTTTTTCAAAAATGGCGCAAGGCCTGATTTTGCGCTTAAAACACCCGGTAAGCTGGATAAGGAGCAGGCAGATTTATTGCGTAACACCTGGATCAGTACGCATCAAGGGCCAAATAATGCGCATCTTCCAGCCGTGCTTACTGGTGGCCTGGAGGTGCAGCAGTTAACGATGGATGCCGAAGATGCCCAGCTTTTGGCTACCCGAAGGTTTCAGATTGAGGATATAGCCAGGATATTTGGGGTTCCTCCTCACATGATTGGGCACACTGAGAAATCCACCAGTTGGGGGTCAGGGGTAGAGCAGATGTCGATTGCATTTATCCGTTACACCATGCGTCGTCATCTTGATGTGATCCAGCAGGAAATTAACCGAAAGGTTTGGCCAAAGTCATTGCGTGTATTTGCAGAATTTAATGCTGATGCATTGATGGATGGGGATAGTAAGGCTCAGGCGGAATATTTCAGTAAAAGTCTGGGTGGCCCAGGATCGCAAGGCTGGATGACCATAAATGAAGTGCGCAAATTAAAAAACTTAAAACCTGTTGAAGGTGGCGATAAGCTGATTTTTGCAGGCAGTAAACAGGAGAATGCAGATGCATCCAATGATGAAACTACTGACCCAGAACAGGATGAAGGGACAGTTCCGGGCAGAGAACAACACAGATTCTGACGTTATTTATCTTTATGACATGATTGTTGAGTCCGATGCTGAGGCGGAATGGTGGGGTGGCGTCTCGCCACAAAAATTTATTGAGACGCTCAATAAGATGAAGGCGCAAACCATTCATTTGAGGGTCAACTCACCAGGCGGCTCAGTCTTTGCTGCCAGGGCGATTGAGCAGGCTATCAAAGATCATCCCTCAACAATTATTGCTCATGTGGATGGGTATGCGGCATCGGCAGCCTCATTTTTGATTATGGCTGCAGATCGAATTGAAATGGCAGAGGGTGCATTTTTAATGATCCATAAAGCCTGGACGTATGCCTGGGGTAA
This sequence comes from uncultured Advenella sp., assembly GCA_964588255.1. Taxonomy (GTDB): domain Bacteria; phylum Pseudomonadota; class Gammaproteobacteria; order Burkholderiales; family Burkholderiaceae_B; genus Advenella. The sequence goes on from CAZPNE010000056.1 coordinate 8,162, forward strand.
TAGTGATGACCTGGTGCAGACGGCCGGTCTTCTGGAGCAAATTGACGCCTCGCTGGTTAAAACGTATGAAAAACGGACAAAACAAACAGCAGAGGATATTTCGACCTGGATGGATGAAGAGACATGGTTTGATTCGGCCCGTGCTGTTGAGCTGGGCTTTGCTGACGTAATATCAAGCGAACAATCCGCTCAATCGTCTTGGAACATGAGTGCATACAAAAAAGCACCCAAACTGCCAGAAAATATAGCTCAAGCGGCTGACAGAGACGCCCTGTTGCGTGCGGCCCTGTTAAAGATTATCCCTGCCTGAACGCTCCCGCGTAAAGGTCTTTTTTTGATGCCCTCTTTATGAGGGCTTTTTTTATGGAGTTATACCAATGAAAGGTATCCAAGCACTGCGGGAGCGCCGTGACGCACTCGCCCAATCCTTGCATAATCTCGTTGACAAGGATAAAACCCCCGAATGGAAGCCTGAGCATCAGACTGCCTATGATGCAGCCATGGCAGAAATTGGCGATATTGATGCGCAAATCAAGCGACATAACGATGCCATGAATGCAATTGGGGCTTCAATCGTAGATGGCGGTGGCATTTCTGATGATGACCGCAATCAATTCACACGTACACCAGGCGCTCATTCCAACCAACAGGAAAATCGCGCATTGCGTGCCTATCTGGCCGGTGGCATGGCGAATATGGCGCAGGAAGATGTCCAGCGTATGCGTGCCCGTCAGGTCGGTGATATTGCCAATGCCATGCGCTTGCCGCAGGCGGCCATGTCAACCACAACGCCTGCAGAGGGCGGTTATACCGTAGCAACAGAGTATTTCCGTCAACTTACGGAAGCCATGAAGGCGTTTGGCGGTATTCGAGCTGTTGCCAATATCATTCAAACGGGTACCGGTGCCCAGCTGAATTTTCCGACTGCAGATGCAACCTCTGAAGAAGGTGAAATTGTTGGACAGAATGCAGCGGTTACTTTAGGTGAAACCAGTTTTGGCAATACTTCATTGGATGTTTACAAATATTCATCCAAGAAAATTGCCGTGCCATTCGAGTTGATTCAGGATTCGATGTTTGATATTGAAGGATATATCAACAACTTGCTGGCGTTGCGCATTGGTCGTATTACCGCGAAACATATGACGATAGGCACCGGCACCGGTCAGCCGTGCGGCATTGTTACTGCAGCGGCAGCAGGTAAAACGGGTGCAACAGGCCAAACCACCACAGTGACTTATGATGATCTGGTGGATTTGGAGCATTCTGTTGATCCGATTTATCGTTCGACACCAGGCGTTGGCTTTATGATGCACGACGACACCCTTAAAGCTGTTCGTAAAGTTAAAGATCAGGATGGACGCCCTGTATTTGTGCCTGGTTATGAGTCATCTAATCCAGGTGGGGCACCGGATCGACTGCTTGGCCGTCCCATTTATATCTCTCAAGAAATGGACAAAATGGCTGCCAGCAAAAAGTCTATTCTTTTTGGCGATTTTAAGCGCTACATCATTCGTGAGGTTATGGATTTGACGCTGTTCCGTATGGCTGATTCCAACTTCATTCTGAACGGCCAGATTGGCTTTGTGGCATTTAATCGACAGGGTGGTAACCTGATTGATGTCGGTGGTGCTGTTAAGGCTTACGTTAACTCAGCAACCTAACCAGGAGGGACCGGGGCAACCCGGTCAGTTAATTATGAAAGGATTAGCATTAATTGATTTGCCAGAGCATGAATTGAAATGCGGCG
>CAZPNE010000057.1:0-9366 GCA_964588255.1 uncultured Advenella sp.
TCAAAAGCTTTGTTCACCGCCGCTCACACATGACGCCTGGCCAAAAACTGGCCATCGAGCAGCTAATGGACAAATGGTCGATTGCCTACCAGCCACTTTGTCTGAATTACGAAAAAATATTTGGCAGACAGGCGCCTACCATTCTTGAGATTGGTTTTGGCATGGGTGAAACCACTGAAAAAATCGCGCTGGCCCGCCATGAAGAAAACTTCCTGGGCGTTGAAGTATTCAATGCCGGTGTAGGCGCCATGCTCAAACGCATTGAAGCCTCTTCGCTAAACAATGTGCGTATCATTCAACATGACGCGGTGGAAGTGGCCAAGAACATGTTGCCCGCCAACAGCCTGGCAGGCGTACATATTTATTTCCCCGACCCCTGGCCTAAAAAACGGCATCACAAGCGCCGCCTGATCCAGCCTGAATTTGTGCAACTGCTGGTTAGCCGCTTGCAACCGGGCGGCTATATTCATTGCGCCACCGACTGGGAAAACTACGCAGAACAAATGCTTGAAGTGTTGTCAGCCAACCCCGAGCTGGAAAATACCGCCAAGGATTACGCGCCCAAGCCCGATTATCGCCCGCAAACCAAATTTGAAACCCGAGGCCTGCGCCTGGGTCACGGCGTGTGGGACCTGGTTTTCAAAAAGAAAAAGGATTAGTCCCTATGTACCCACCCATCGAACCCTATAAAACCGGTTTTCTGGAAACCGCCGATGGCCATCAGGTTTACTGGGAACTTTGCGGCAACCCGCAAGGCAAACCGGCTGTTTTCCTGCACGGTGGACCGGGTTCGGGGTGTGGTGCCCAGCATCGCCAGCTATTTGATCCGGCCAAATACAATGTCCTGCTATTTGACCAGCGCGGCTGCGGCCGTTCACGCCCGCATGCCTGCCTTGAAAACAACACCACCGCACACCTGATTGAAGACATGGAATGCCTGCGCAGCGACATCATGGGCGCAGACAAATGGCTGGTCTTTGGTGGCTCGTGGGGCTCTACCCTGTCCCTGGCTTATGCCCAGGCACATCCCGCACATGTCAGTGAATTAATTGTGCGGGGCATTTTTACCGTGCGAAAGGAAGAACTGCGCTGGTTCTACCAGGAAGGTGCCTCATGGCTGTTCCCAGACTACTGGGAAGACTACCTGACCCCGATTCCACCTGAAGAGCGTGATGATTTGATTGCCGCCTATCACAAACGGCTTACCGGCAACAATCACGAAGAACAAATCAGGGCTGCCCGGGCCTGGAGCCAATGGGAAGGCCGAACCATCAGCCTGCTGCTGGATGAAACCCATGTCAGCAGCCATCTCGACGATCATTTCGCCATTGCCTTTGCCCGTATCGAAAACCATTATTTTTCGAATGGCGGTTTCATGAAAGAAAACCAGCTGCTGGATAATGCCCACAAACTGCATGGCATTCCCGGCATGATCATTCAAGGCCGCTACGATGCCTGTACGCCAGCCAAAACCGCCTGGGAACTGCACAAGGCATGGCCACAAGCCGAATTCCAGATCATTGCCGATGCCGGGCATGCCTTTAATGAACCCGGCATACTGAAAGCCCTGATTGCCGCTACCGACAAATTTGCCAACAACGCGTCTAAATGACATTTCTTAACGAATTTGGGCTGGGTTTTATCCCGTTTTCGTTGAATAATGCTGAAGAGGCAGGTCAAACTGCCATTTTCTATTTCAGTTAATCAGCAATCAGGAGTTATTATGGGTTTGTTAAACTTCATTAAAGACGTAGGCGAGAAGATTTTTGGTGGCAGCGAAGCCAGTGCCGCTTCCCCCGAAAACCTGCAAAAAGAACTGGAAAAACATGGCCTGAATGCCGAAGGTCTGGATATTTCCGTTGACGGCGATAAAGTAACGGTCAAAGGCAATGCCGCCACAACCGCTGATGCTGAAAAAATCGCCATCGCCCTGGGCAACACCCTTGGCGTTGCCGCGGTGGACAATCAGCTGACCACCGCCAGCGCCGAAACCGAATCCCGGTTTTATACCGTTATAAAAGGCGACACCCTTTCCAAGATTTCCAAGGAATTCTATGGTAATGCCAACCAATACATGAAGATTTTTGAAGCTAACAAGCCCATGCTGAGCCATCCGGACAAAATCTATCCAGGACAGGTTCTGCGCATTCCCCAGTAATGCACTGGCATTACTAATACAAAAGTCCGCCTAATTAGGCGGACTTTTTTGCATTATTTCTTGAAACCGCCAAAACCACCCATGCCCATGCCCTTCAGGCCCTTGAGCCCGCCCATGGCACGCATCATTTTTCCCATACCGCCTTTTTTGAATTGCTTCATCATGCCTTCCATCTGCTCAAACTGCTTAAGCAATTTGTTTACTTCCTGAACCGGCACACCGGAACCCGCCGCAATACGACGCTTGCGCGAAGCCTTCAGCAATTCAGGTTTGGCCCGTTCCTGGGGCGTCATGGAATTAAGAATACCTTCGGTACGGCGCAATTGCTTTTCAGCCTGGCCGCCTTGCAACTGACCAGCCGCTTGGGCAAACTGGGCAGGCAGTTTTTCAAGCAGGGAACCCATATCACCCATTTTCTTGACCTGCTGCAACTGATCACGAAAATCATTCAGATCGAAACGATCACCCGATTTGATCTTGGTGGCCAATTTCTGGGCTTCAGCAATATCAATATTGCGTTGGGCCTGTTCAACCAGCGAAACAATATCGCCCATCCCAAGAACCCGCTGGGCCATACGCTCAGGATGGAAGGCCTCAAGGCCATCGAGTTTTTCGGAAACCCCGATAAACTTCAGCGGTTTGCCGGTAATATGTCGCACTGACAAGGCCGCACCGCCCCGGGCATCGCCATCGAGTTTGGTCATGACCACACCGGTTAATGGTAAGGCTTCCGAGAAGGCCTTTGCCACATTCACCGCATCCTGACCCTGCATGGCATCAACCACAAACAGGGTTTCAATCGGCTTGAGCACATCGTGCAGCATACTGATTTCGGCCATCATGGCTTCATCAATACCCAAGCGGCCGGCCGTATCCACCAGCAACACATCATAATGATGACGTTTTGCATGGTCGACCGCTGCCAGGGCAATATCGCGGGGTTTCTGGGTGACGTCGGATGGGAAGAAATCCACCCCGACCTGCGCAGCAACTGTTTTCAACTGTTCGATAGCCGCTGGCCGATACACGTCGGCACTGACTACCAGCACTTTTTTACGCCCGATCTTGCGACCGTTTTGCAGTAAATCACCCGCGCTGATTAGCTTGGCCAATTTACCCGTGGTGGTGGTTTTACCGGCACCTTGCAAGCCGGCCATTAATACAATGGCCGGTGGCTGCGTAGCCAACGACAATTCAGACGCCTGCGTACCCAGGTCTCCGCCCATCAGCGCGGTTAATTCTTCGTGAACCACCCCCACCAGGGCCTGGCCGGGACTTAAACTGCCGGCAACTTCTTCACCCAGCGCCTTTTCTTTGACCCTGGCAACAAACTCACGCACCACTGGCAAGGATACATCGGCCTCGAGCAATGCCAAACGTACCTCGCGCAGCATTTCCTGCGTGTTGGCTTCGGTCAGGCGAGCCTCTCCCCGGATGGTCTTCATGACCCGGGACAAACGATTAGTTAAATTATCGAACATGAATTTTGCACTTTAATAAATGAATTACCAGGATTAGAGGCTATACTATGTTTTTGTTACGTCAATAACCCAACCCCTACAATCAAGATATCAGTTTATGTCAGCTGACATTGTATTGCACTCTCTGGCCGCATTGGCCTATCTTCTGCTTAGTTTGTCAATTTGGCGCCCCATTGTGCAACAAAAAACCATCCAGCAAACCGGTTCAATCCGTAGTGTATGTGTTTTTTCCACCTTGGTGTTGCATGGTATCGCCGTGCACTGGGCTATCGTACACGCAGACCATATCAGGCTGAACTGGTCCCAAGGACTGTCCATTACCGTCTGGCTGGGCATGATCGTGTTCTGGATAGAAAGCAGGCTGAACAAAATAGACGGCCTGCTTTTGCTGCTGCTGCCTATTGCCAGTCTTATCTGCCTGCTGGCTGCCCTTTTCCCTTCCAGCGCAAACAGCCTGGTCATTCCATCACAAACCCATCTGTTCAAGATCCATTTGCTGATCTCGCTGTTTGCATATAGCCTTATTGCGATTGCCGCCATCCAGGCTTTCTTAATGACCGCCCTGGACCAATACTTGCACAAGCCGGTTAATTTTCAGGAAAACCCCTCGCTAACGGCCCGCGTTCTTGAAGCCCAACCACCGCTGCTGCAACAGGAACGTATCCTGTTCAAGCTGATCTGGATTGGTTTTGGCGTCCTGAGCCTGTCTATTATCACAGGCATTATGGTGTCGCTCAACAAAACCGGCCAGTTCCTGCCTATGGATCACAAAACCATTTTCACCCTGCTTTCCTGGCTGGTATTCAGCATACTGCTGATTGGACGCAGCCTTTGGGGCTGGCGCGGCAGGTTAGCCTTGCGATGGACACTTACCGGTTTTGCCCTGCTCATGCTGGCCTATACGGGCACCCGCTTTATCTTTGACGTTGTTGTAGACAAGGGTATCTGATGAGATTTTTTCTCTTTATCATCCTGGTTATTATCCTGATGCTGGCCATCCGCATGTTTGCCGGTCGCGTTCAGGCGCTTTTCAAAAGCATGCAGTCAAACGCCAGCCAGCCACCCGCCACCCGGCAAAACCAAACTAGCGAAGCCATGGTGCAATGCGCCCACTGCCATATTCACTTGCCCCGCTCGGAAGCCTGCCTCATCAATGGCAAAACCTGGTGTTCTGAAGAACATGCCCGACTGGACCAGAAATAATGACCATTCCATTTTTACAGCTGGACCGCCACGGATGGCTGAAGTCAACCGTTAATATTCGCCTGGTGCCCTCGCCCAATTTTGACCAGCGCAACAAAAACGAAAACATATCGCTGCTGGTGATTCATAACATCAGCCTGCCACCTTACCAGTATGGCGGCCCGTACATAGAGCAGCTGTTTACCAACCGCCTAAACCCAAATGCACACCCCTTCTTTGATGAAATCAAACACTTGCGGGTCTCGGCGCATTTTCTTATCCGGCGCAATGGGGAAATTGTCCAGTTCGTCAGCACCGAAAACCGTGCCTGGCATGCCGGCGTCTCCAGTTTTAATGGCCGCGAAAGCTGTAATGATTTTTCTATTGGCATCGAACTGGAAGGCTGTGACTTTGAACCGTTCGAGCCCGAGCAATATGAAATCCTAAGTCAGCTGACCAAAGTATTAAGAGCTCGCTACACCTTAAGGGCGGTACGCGGCCACGAACATATCGCGCCAGGCAGAAAAACCGACCCGGGCCCCTACTTTAACTGGCAACAATATCAAACCGAAAGCGGCTGGACCAAACGGGAAATGCCCGAACCCCGATAAAGATCGGGGCCGGGCATTTGCCTATAAGCAGCTTCAGATAAGCGTTAAACCGACTTCAGCAGCAAAGCATTCATCCGCTTCACAAACGCGGCCGGGTCGGCTATCTGGGCACCTTCGGCCAGCAGGGCCTGATCCAGCAACACATTGGCCCAATCGGCAAATTCATCACCTTCAGCCGCCTGAATACGGGCAATGATGGCATGCTCGGGGTTGATTTCAAGGACAGGTTTGAAATCGGGGGTTTCCTGACCCGCCGCCTGCAACATACGCAGCAAATGCGGACTTAATTCATTTTGGCCAACCACCACGCAAGCCGGAGAATCCACCAGACGCAGGGTCACACTGACGTCCTTGACCTTGTCTTTAAGCACTTCCTTCAGGCGCTCTACCAAGGGCTTGAAGGACTCGGCCACTTCTTCCTGCTTTTTCTTTTCCGCTTCATCGGCCAATTCGGCAAGATCAAGACCGCCCTTGGAGACCGACACCAACTGTTTGCCTTCAAACTCGCGGAAATGCGACATCATCCACTCGTCAACCCGCTCTGACAGCAACAGAACCTCTATGCCTTTCTTGCGGAAGATCTCCAGGTGCGGACTGTTCTTGGCCGCATTGAAAGAGTCTGCCACCACATAATAAATCCGGTCTTGCCCTTCTTTCATGCGTGAGATGTAATCGGCCAGGGAGACATTCTGCAAAGGCTCATCGGTATGGGTAGAAGCAAAACGCATCAGTTTGGCAATCCGCTCAAGGTTGGACGGATCTTCACCGGTACCTTCTTTAAGCACCTGGCCAAATTCAGCCCAGAAGGTCGCGTAGTCTTCGGGTTTATTCTCGGCCATGTTTTCAAGCAGGGACAGGATACGTTTTACCGAGCCTTCGCGAATGGAACGGACATCACGGCTTTCCTGCAGAATTTCACGGGAAACGTTAAGCGGCAAATCAGAAGAGTCAATCACACCGCGCACAAAACGCAAGTACGATGGCAGCAGCTGTTCGGCTTCATCCATGATAAAGACGCGTTTCACATACAATTTTACGCCACGCTTGCCATCACGGTCCCACAAATCAAACGGTGCACGCTTGGGAATATACAGCAACTGGGTATATTCGCTGCGGCCTTCCACGCGGTTATGGGTCCAGGCCAGCGGATCTTCAAAATCATGACTGACATGCTTGTAAAACTCTTTATACTGCTCGTCGGTAATGTCAGATTTGTTGCGGATCCACAGCGCACTGGCCTGGTTAACCGCTTCCCACTCGTCCTGTTTAACCATCTCGCTTTTTTCCGAGTCATATTCTTCTTTCTGCATGAGTACCGGCAGGGAAATATGATCGGAATAACGGCGCAGGATCTCGCTTAACTTCCAGTGGCTAAGGAATTCGTCTTCATCGGCACGCAGGTGCAAGGTAATAGCGGTACCACGGGATTCTTTTTCAATTGGTTCAATAGTGAAGTCCCCCTCACCTTCGGACGTCCAGCGCACCGCCTCATTGGCAGCAACACCAGCACGGCGGCTTTCAACCGTAACTTTGTCGGCAACAATAAATGAAGAATAAAAACCCACACCGAACTGGCCAATCAACTGGGCATCTTTTTGCTTGTCGCCACTTAACTGGGAAAAAAACTCTTTCGTGCCAGAACGGGCAATCGTGCCCAGGTTGGCGATTGCCTCGTCGTGGCTTAAGCCAATGCCATTATCGGAAATGGTAATGGTACGGGCCTCTTTGTCATAGCTGACCTTGATTTGCAAGTCGGCGCCACCTTCAAGCAAAGCGGGGTTATCAATCGCTTCAAAACGCAGCTTGTCGCAGGCATCCGAAGCATTCGAAACCAGTTCCCGCAAGAAAATTTCCTTGTTGCTGTACAGGGAATGAATCATTAAATGCAGTAATTGCTTAACCTCTGCCTGAAACCCCATGGTTTGTGGGCCGGCTTGAACAGCTGTTTCTTCTTGACTCATAGTAATTGGCAAAATAAAAAAATTGGAATGGAGTTTGAAATAACAACAGGCGGCAAGGCCTGAAGGCTTCATACCCACTTGGGGACAAATCGTTTTTTTTCAAGGGCCCGGCAAGCTTTTGGTTAAAAGCGTATAATGAACGGTCTTCTGGCATTATTGCCGCCTGTTATTGCCTGCCTTCTTTTACCTGCTCAGCTTTAATGCCACCAGGCTTGTTAAACCGGCAAACAATAACAATCTTCTTCCCCAAAAAAAACCACCATGCAAGAAAAAAAATTGTGGACCCCTGATTTCATTATCATCACCGGGGTTAACCTGCTTATTACCATTGTCTTTTATTTCCTGATTGTTACCCTGGGCGATTATGTGACCCAGCGTTATGACGCTTCAATCAGTATGGCCGGGCTGGCCGTTGGCATTTTTATTGTGGGCGCCCTAACCAGCCGTCTTCTTATTGGCCAGCTGGTTGATGTGATTGGCCAGAAAAAAACCCTGCTGATCGGCCTGGTGGCCTTCAGCCTGACCAGCTGTCTGTATTTTTTCAGTGACTCCATTTATTCTTTACTGCTGGCCCGTTTTCTGCACGGCATGGCCATTGGTATCGCCAGTACCGCCTGTGGCACCATTGTGGCGCACATTATTCCGTCCCACCGCAGGGCCGAAGGCATTGGCTACTACAGCCTCAGCACCACACTGGCCTCGGCCATTGGCCCATTCCTGGGCTTGTGGATGAGCCAGAATTTTAATTTCCAATTGATTTTTGCCTTTTGTCTGTTGGTCAGCCTGCTGGCTCTGGCAGCCTCTACCTTCCTGAAAGCCGGCTCTGCCAAACACGCGACCGAACAGCCTTTTCACTTTACTCTGGGTGATCTGGTGGAACGCAAGGCCTTGCCAGTATCAACGGTTATGTTCCTGCTGGGGCTGTGCTTTGCCAGCGTGCTGACTTTCCTGAACAGTTACTCGATTGAGCTGGAGCTGGTGACGGCAGCCGGTTTCTTTTTTATTGTTTACTCTTTCGTCATCCTGTTTTCACGCCCGATTGCCGGCAAAATCCTGGACAAAAAAGGCTCAAACGTGATTGTGTACCCATGCTGCATTTTACTTGCCATGGGCATGGCGACCATGGCAAGCACCCAGTCGGCCTGGACATTGCTTACCGCCGCCGCCCTGATTGGCCTGGGTTATGGCAGCCTGCAATCGGCCCTGCAGGCTGTAGCCATCAAGGTCGTTAAGCCGCATCGCATGGGACTGGCCACCGCCACATTTTATATTTGCCTGGATGCCGGGCTGGGATTTGGCCCTTACCTGTTGGGAATCATTATTACCGAAACCGGCTACCGCAACCTGTACTGGCTCATGGCCGGGCTGGCCCTGCTATGCATGCTGCTGTTTTATATGGTGCATGGCCGCCATGTTGCGTATTTTCGTGAGCGGGACAGACTGGAAGAACAATAAACCATTTCCAAGCGCCTGGCATGCCTGATACATTAGCGCCAATCGTCAATATTACGATTGGTTAGCTGGGTGACGCTTTCACGCTTTTGCGGATCAAAAACAAAAGCCTTGCCAAAGCCCTGCACCAGTGTGCCTTTTGATGGTAGCAAGCAAACCATGACAAAGTCAGGCAAGGACGCCAATAAACCGACCGTTTTACCGGCCCGTTCCGTCAGGGCCGCCAGTGCGCTTTCATACTCTTCGCTGTTTTTATCAACCGTTTCCGCCCTGGCCTGATAGCTTAAACGCACACGGGCATAGATGTTTTTGGTTTTGCTTTCATCGTCTGCCAGCAAAATAGCCAGATTGGGGTTTTGCTGCAAATTGACCGTGTGCGTGGCCAGACCGGACACCAGAATATAAAAACGGTTATTAAGCCATGTGAAAGGGGTGTAGCTGGCATTTGGCTCTCCCTGCTTATTGTTGGTTGCCATCATCAGGGAAAGGCATTCATTGTGTAAACGGTCTATTTCAGCTTG
>CAZPNE010000058.1:0-9291 GCA_964588255.1 uncultured Advenella sp.
CTGCCGTGGTGGCGGCAACCTGAATGGATGCCATGGCCTGTTGCCAGTCGCCCAGCCCAATCAGAATCATGATGGGAGTAAGGATCAGTGCAAAAATCATCAGGCTGGCCTGAATGGTGTCGGTCCAGCTAACGGCCAGGAAACCACCAATAAAGGTGTAAACGATAGTGGCGCCTGCGCCCAGCCAAAGGGCGGTACTGTAATTGATATCGAACAGGCTTTCAAACAGGCGGGCACCGGCAACAATACCGGATGCGCAGTAAATCGTGAAAAAGAAAAGAATGATGGTGGCCGCCACAATTTTGATAAGGCGGTTTTCGGATCCGAACCGGTTGTGGAAATAATCAGGCAGGGTGAGGGCATTGTTATTGTATTCGGTATGAACACGCAACCGTCCGGCAATCAAAAGCCAGTTCAGGTAGGCCCCCACGGTAAGCCCGATGGCAATCCAGGACTCGGTTAAGCCGCTTAGGTAAATAGCGCCAGGCAGGCCCATTAACAGCCAGCCGGACATGTCTGATGCACCTGCTGACAAGGCGGTTACAAAACTGCCCAGACTACGGCCACCCAGAATGTAATCGTCAAAATTACGTGTGGAAAAATACGCAATGAACCCGATCGCGATAACCACGACGAGATAAATGGCGAAAGTAATAATCATCGGGTTTAAATTGCCCATGTCTTTCCTTTTATTGTTTTTGAAAATGCTTGCAAGGTTACCGATTTTTGCGTTGTAAATATATTGGGGTTAACCATTGCTGTAAACAGTTAACCTGATGAATATTAATTATTTAGCCTGAAAATACAAGGGTTGTTTTTTGTTTTTATTTTATAGGGTTAACCCTTTGATTGTATTGAAAAATTGAGAGTGGTGTAAACGGTTTATGCATTGGGCAAAACGGAGTGTGTACAGGGCGGCCGGTATATAGTGAAAATACGGAGTTACAAGTTGTATTCTGACAGGTAAAATGTCACGTTTTGTTCCTTTACCCATAAAGTATTAAAAGAAGAAGTATGGTATGTCGTCAGACCAAACAGATAAAACACAAACAGAAACCGCGGCGCAGGAATTCCCAGACGCTGCAAATCATAAACGCCTGAAGCTGGAAGACTGCCTGTCGGTTTTCATTATGGGTGTTTTGGCGCTCATTACATTTGCCAATGTGCTTGTCCGTTACTTTAGCAACCAGTCTTTTGCCTGGACAGAAGAAATCTCTATTTTTTTTCTAATCATCCTCACCATGGTGGGATCGTCCTCGGCCTTTGTGCGATATCAGCATATCAGGATTGAATATTTTGCCGACCATGGTTCTGCGGCTAAAAAATGGTGGTTCAGTATTGCCAGTAATGCATCGGTGTTGCTGTTTTTTGTCCTGTTTACCGTGCTGTCCCTGAAAATGGCCCTGGATGACTACACCTATGGTGATACCTCTCCGGCCATTGGCGTGCCCAATTGGTGGTATTCCATGTGGATGCCGTTGCTGTCATTGTTAATTACATGGCGTCTGGCGGGTATTATGCAAGACCTCATCAAGGTCAGGCCGACATGATTGCCAGCATTTTATTCTCCCTTTTTATTGTCCTGATGCTTATTGGCACGCCGGTAGGGGTGGCTCTGGGCATAGCAGGTACGGTGGCCATTGTTATGGCCAATATGGACACGTATTGGTATGGCCTTATGGCTGTGCCACAAAATTTTTATGCCGGCCTGTCCAAATATCCTTTGCTGGCTATCCCCATGTTTGTTTTGCTGGGCTCTATTTTTGATCGTTCCGGAGTTGCCGCACGCCTGGTTAATCTGGCTGTTGCTATTGTCGGACGGGGTTCCGGCATGCTACCCATGGTGAGTATTATGGTGGCCATGTTTTTAGGTGGGATCTCGGGTTCGGGGCCTGCCTGTGCGGCAGCGGTGGGGGCGGTCATGATCCGTTCCATGAGCCAGGCGGGTTACCCACGGCCTTTTTCCGCCAGTGTGGTGGCTGCCGGTGCGGCAACCGATATCCTCATTCCACCTTCGGTAGCCCTTATCATTTATTCCATTCTGGTGCCGTCGGCATCAGTGCCTGCGCTGTTTGCCGCGGGTATGGTGCCCGGTATCCTGGCGGGTATCTGCCTTATCATTCCTACGGTGTGGCTGGCGCGCCATTACAAAATGGGTGCGGCAGAACAGGATCTTCCCCGTCCGCCATTCTTTAAAAGTCTGGTACAGGCCTCGTGGGGGCTGGCGGCACCGGTGCTTATTCTGGGGGGTATGCGGCTTGGCTGGTTCACGCCCACAGAAGCGGCTGTGGTGGCGGTGTTCTATGGCCTGTTCGTGGGTATGGTGGTGTATCGCACCATCAAGATAAAAGACCTGTCCCTTATTTTTCGCGAAGCGGCCGAGTTGTCAGCGGTTATTTTACTGGTGGTAACGCTGGCGGGTATTTTTGCTTGGGCGCTGTCCACCCTAAGCGTGATCGATCCCATCGCCAATGCCATTGTCCATTCAGGCCTGGGTGAGTATGGGGTGCTGGCCCTGCTGATTGTCCTGTTGGTAATTCTGGGCATGTTCCTGGATGGCATTTCCATCTTCCTGATTTTTGTGCCATTGCTGTTGCCCATTGCCAATGCCTTCAACTGGGACCTGGTGTGGTTCGGTATTATTCTTACCTTAAAAGTGGCAGTAGGGCAATTTACGCCACCATTGGCCGTGAACCTGATGGTTTCCTGCCGAATCGCCAATGTACCTATGGAGTCCACGATTCGCTGGGTGCTTTGGCTGGTGGCTGCCATGTTGCTGGTGTTGTTACTGGTGGTGACTTTTCCTGGTTTGGCTACGTGGTTGCCAAGGTATCTGGGCTATTAGGTTTTAAGTTTAAATTATTATTAATTCAAGGAGTCAAAATGAAATTACGTGCCCTGTTTAAAGCATTTTCATTGTCCGTGGCGGCCATTGCCTGTTCATCTGCAGCCTATGCCCAAGACAATAATTATAAACCGGAATACAAGCTGTCAATTGTCGTGAATACGCAATTCCCATGGGGTCAAGGAGCCCAAATCTGGTCTGACCTGGTCAAGGAAAGAACCGAAGGCCGCATCAATATCAAGATTTATCCCGGTACCTCCCTGGTTCAGGGTGACCAGACCCGTGAATTTACCGCTATCCGGCAGGGGCTGATTGATATGGCGGTGGGTTCAACCATTAACTGGTCTCCCCAGGTCAGTCAGTTGAATATTTTCTCCATGCCATTCTTGATGCCCGATTATGCGGCAGTGGATGCCCTGGTGCAGGGTGAGGTGGGCAAGCAGTTGTTCACGCTTATTGAAAAAGCCGGTGTGGTGCCACTGGCCTGGGGTGAAAACGGCTATCGCCAACTCAGTAACTCCAAACATCCCATTACATTACCCAATGACATGAAAGGCATGAAGTTGCGCGTGGTAGGTTCTCCCTTGTATCTGGACACCTTTACCGCTTTGGGCGCCAATCCGGTACAAATGAGCTGGGCCGATGCACAGCCTGCACTGGCCAGTGGTGCGGTAGACGGACAAGAAAACCCCTTGTCTATTTACCAGGGATCCAAGCTTTATAACGTAGGTCAGAAATACCTGACATTGTGGAATTATGTGAATGATCCGCTGGTGTTTGTGGTGAATAAAAATATCTGGAACAGTTGGACTGAACAGGATAGGGAAATTGTCCGTCAGGCCGCACTGGATGCCGCTAAACAGGAAATTGCCATTGCCCGTAAAGGAGTTACACCTGAAGATGATTCAATGTTAAAGGAAATTGCCAGCCATGGTGTAGAGATAATAAGCCTGACTCCCGAGCAGCATGATGCCTTCGTGAAGGTTACCCAGCCTGTTTTTGATAAATGGAAAGTACGCATTGGCACAGAGCTGGTTGACCAGGCCCTGAAAGATATTGAAAACCGCAAGAAGTAATTAAACCGGCATCTGGTGTTTTTTTACTGTAAAAATTGCCGGTGCGTTGTGTTAAGTGCAGTAATGCAAAAGACCCTGCTGAAACGGAATAGTATCCAATGTCAGCAGGGTCTTTTTGCAGGCTGATTAGCCAGTTAGCAAATTACCCGATTACCCAATCGTCATCAGGCTGGCATTGCCGCCTGCCGCTGCGGTATTGGTACTGATGCTTTGCTCATGTACCAGACCCAGCCAGGGGTATTGCTTGCCCTGGATAATTTCTTCCGGGCTTAATCCATAGGCAATCATAATCGGCCCCTTGCGCTGGCTCAGGCGCTGGTTCAGATTGCACAGATCGTCGCTATCTCCTTCAAACAAAACGGCATCAAAGCCAGCTTCGTCAACCTGGCTGTCGGCAATCAGGCTGATCTGTTCACGCTGGCCTGCCTCTGTCTTGTCCAGCCATTGGCGGGTAGCGGGCGAATCAATAAACAGGGCCTGGTTTCCGGTGGCGGTAATCTGGCTTAGCTGGGTAATAAAACCCTGTTCGCTTTGAGCGAAGGCCAATACCGTTCCGCGGGGAACCAGACGATACACGTTGGTTTCTCCGGTTGGGCCGGGCAAGGCAAGGGTCAGGCTGGCGGGCTCTGTTGGATTGAAGGGCGACGGTAATTGGTCGTTGCCCTGTGATAGCAGGCGGAATAAATACAGCGGGCCACCGGCTTTGGGACCGGTGCCCGACAGGCCCTGGCCGCCAAAGGGTTGCACGCCCACCACCGCGCCCACAATATTGCGGTTGACATAAATATTGCCGGCATGAATGCGGTTGGAGATGTGGCTAATGGTTTCATCAATCCGGGAATGAATGCCAAAGGTCAGGCCATAACCGGTATGATTAATAGCCTCAACCAGGGCATCCAGATTTTCCCGCTTGAAGCGGACCACATGCAGGACAGGCCCAAACACTTCGCGTTCCAGCTCGGCAATATCATTAATCTCAATCAGGGCAGGGGCAACGAAGGTGCCAAATTCGGTGTTGGTATCCATGGAAATTTGCTCAACCGGGTGGCCCGCATGGCGCATTTTTGCAATATGGCGCTCGATAATCTCCTTGGCTTCCTGGTCAATCACGGGGCCCACATCGGCAGACAGCAAATCGGGTTTGCTAACCGAGAGTTCTTGCATGGCACCCTTGAGCATGGTCAGGATGTGATCGGCAGCGTCTTCCTGCAGGCATAAAATACGCAGGGCGGAGCAACGCTGGCCGGCAGAGTCAAAGGCCGAGTTCAGGACATCAAACACCACCTGTTCGGACAGGGCTGAAGAGTCGACAATAAGGGCATTCTGGCCACCGGTTTCGGCAATCAGGGGAATGGCGTGACCGTGTGGGTCAAGTCTGCCCGCGAGTTTGCTGGCAAGAATACGGGCTACTTCGGTAGAGCCGGTAAACATCACGCCCCGGATAGCCTCGTGTGAAACCAGTTGGTCACCCACGGTTTCACCGTTGCCCGGCATTAGCTGTACGGCTTCACGCGGGATACCGGCCGCATGCAAAATAGCCACTGCCTGTGCTGCAATCAGTGGGGTTTGTTCGGCAGGCTTGGCCAGGACCGTATTGCCGGCGGCCAGCGCAGCGCTGACCTGGCCAGTGAAAATAGCCAGCGGGAAGTTCCAGGGGCTGATGCAAACTACAGGTCCTAATGGACGATGCACGTCTTCTTTGAAGTTCAGTTCAATTTGTTCGGCATAATAACGCAGGAAGTCAACCGCCTCGCGCACTTCGGCAATCGCGTTGGGCAGGGATTTGCCCGCTTCCCGAATGATCAGCCCAAGCAGCACCTGCATATTGTTTTCCATTAACTGGGCAGCCGTACGCAGGCAATGGGCACGTTCCTTGACAGGGGTTGCCTGCCAGATAGGGGCCATATTCACCGATGCCTCAACGGCCTGTTGGACCTCATCTTCGCTGGCCAGGATTACTTTGCCCACTTCATCGCGATGATCGGCAGGGTTCAGTGAAACAATGGCACGCTCATCATCCCAGGCCGCTTCAGGCAAGATGGTTGGGGCGGCCCGCCAGGCCTGGGTGGCACTGTTCAGCAAGGCGGCAGACAGAGAGCCAAGGCGATGCTCGTTGCTTAAATCTATGCCCGATGAGTTCTGGCGTTTGCTGTTGATGCCAGGTTCGCTGGAATGATAGATATCCAGTGGCTGGGGAATTTTTTCATGGGGGGCACCCAGTGGCGTGATGCGGGTAACCGTTTCCAGCGGATTTTCCACCAGTGTGTTGATGTCTATGTTTTCATCGGCAATCTGGTTCACAAAAGACGTGTTAGCCCCGTTTTCCAGCAGGCGGCGCACCAGATAGGCCAGCAGGGTTTCATGGGTGCCAACAGGTGCATACACGCGGCAGGGGCGGTTCAGCTTTTTGGGGCCAACCACTTCTTCATAAAGCGGTTCACCCATGCCATGCAGGCATTGGAATTCGTACTGGCCCGGGTAATAGTTTTTACCGGCCAGGTGATAAATGGCCGACAGGGTTTGGGCATTATGGGTGGCAAATTGCGGGTAGACCGCAGCAGGTGCGCCCAGCAGTTTGCGGGCGCAGGCAATATAGGCCACATCGGTATAGGACTTGCGGGTATAAACCGGATAGCCTTCCAGGCCTTCTATCTGGGCACGTTTGATTTCGCTGTCCCAGTAAGCACCTTTGACCAGGCGGATCATGAGGCGGTGGTTAGTGCGCCGGCCAAGGTCAATCACATAATCAATCACGTACGGCGCCCGCTTTTGGTAGGCCTGGATCACAAAACCAATGCCGTTCCAGCCGTCAAATTCGCGGTTGTGGCAAAGGGCCTCCAGCAGATCCAGCGACAGCTCCAGGCGGTCGGCTTCTTCGGCATCGATATTCAGGCCAATGTCATAGGATTTGGCCAGTTTGGTCAGTGAGACCAGGCGTGGCAACAGTTCATTCATGACCCGTTCGCGCTGGGCACGGGAATAACGTGGATGCAGGGCAGACAATTTGATGGAAATGCCTGGCCCTTCATAAATGCCCCGACCCTCTGAGGCCTTGCCAATGGCATGAATGGCCTGTTCGTATGAGTTGTAGTAGCGCTGGGCATCCGCCATGGTGGTGGCGGCTTCGCCCAGCATGTCATAGCTGTAACGGAAACCACGGGCTTCAAATTTGCGGCTGTTGGCCAGTGCGGAAGAGATGGTTTGCCCGGAAACGAACTGCTCACCCATCATACGCATGGCCATGTTCACGCCCTGACGAATCAGGGGCTCGCCCCCTTTGCCGATTAAGCGGGTAAGGGCTGAAGAAAGGTTTTGCTCGCTATTGACGGCCACCAGTTTGCCGGTCAGCATCAGGCCCCAAGTAGCGGCATTCACAAATACTGAAGAAGAGCCGCCCATATGGGACTTCCAGTCGCCATGGCTTAATTTGTCGCGAATCAGGGCGTCACGGGTAGCTTTGTCGGGAATGCGCAAGAGGGCTTCGGCCAGGCACATCAGGGCCACGCCTTCCTGGCTGGACAGGGCAAATTCCTGAATCAGGCCTTCCACCCCGCCCGAAGGGCTTTTTTCTTTAAGGGTGTTAACCAGCGACATGGCCAGTTCCCGGGTTTGTTCGGGTTGGGCAATATGGGCCTGTTCCAGCAAAATGGGGAGACATTCGGTTTCGGGGCGACGGTACGCCGAGGTAATGGCCGCGCGCAAGATAGACTGGGGCTGGATATCCTGGCCGAATTCGTAAAATGGCGGAGTGGCTGCATCATTGTCAGGGATGTCGATGTCGCCTTCACCGGACTGGATCACCAGATGGGCCAGTTCTTCAGGTGTATGGCCCCGTTCGATCTGGTCCAGATAGGCCAGTAAGGCCTGTTTGTGCAGCCAGTGTGGGGTGCAATTGAGTTTGCTGGCATTGTGCTGCAAACGTTCTTTCAGGGTGGAATCGACTTTGATTCCCAGGGTGGTGTTAGTGTTGGCCATAATTTTCTGCTGTCATGGGGTTGTTCATGACAGCATAGATTATAGATATTTACGAAATTTCAATATTAGGGTTAACCATTATAAATAAAAGGTTAACCCAATGAAAATACAATATTTATATGGCAGTGACGCTACCCAGCAGGGCACCGGCAATCAGGAAAATACCGGTCCAGATGTTGGCGCGGAACAGGGCAAAGCTTTTGTCCCGGCGGTTAATATCAAAGGTGTACAGTTGCCAGAAAAAATGCAGCACAATAATCGCCATAAAAATGCCATAACCCCAGCCCATACCCATATCAAGGCCGGCCCAGATCCACAGGATGGCAGTTGCCGCATAAAATCCGCTTAGCCAGATCAGGCCTTTTTCACCAAATTTCAGGGCGGTGGAACGCAGTCCCAGCTTGATATCATCTTGCATGTCGGCATAGGCATAAATGGTGTCATAGCCAATTTGCCACATCACGGCACCCAGCCACATGGCAATGGCCGCGGTGGGAACGGTATTTTGGGTGTCTGACCAGGCCATTAACATGCCCCAGTTAAACGCCACACCCAGCACGGCCTGGGGCCAGTAGGTAAACCTCTTGCAAAGCGGATAAATAAATACAATAGGCACCAGCAATACCGCCAGCCATCGGCTGTAACTGTTAATGAAAAACAGCAGGCTGGCCGCCAGGGCCAGTTGGGCGAACAGGAACACATACGCCTGTTTAAGGGTAATCTGGCCGCTGGTTAAGGGACGGTAACGGGTACGCGCCACATGTTTGTCGAAATCGCGGTCGCAAATATCGTTAATGGTGCAGCCTGCACTGCGCATAAGCAGGGCACCCAGGCAGAAAATGATCAGGCGCCAGAAATCGGGCAGGCCGTTGGCTGCCTGAATCAATGCGGCAATGCAGGGCAACAGGGTAAGCCAGGTGCCAATCGGGCGATCCAGCCGGCAGATGCGGGCGTAGGGTCCCCAGGCGGCGGGCAGGTAACGCTCGACCCAGTCGTTATGGTGAATATCGCTTAAATCGGGTTGTTGGGTGTTAACAGTCATTAATATGCGCATGGGTTCAGGATAAGGTAACCGCATTTTAACGTGTTTATGCTGTTCGCGGCAAAACTGGCCGGTTTGCGGCCAGGCAATCAATCAACAGTCAGACATAAATTGCAAAAGTATGTTGCACGGCCGTGATATCGCGGTTTAGCCTCGTTTGTTCCTATACAATAATTTCCTTTGGTAACAGACTTGTCCTCCAAACGCTGCATTTTTTTGGTGGCCTTCTGTTTTATTTGTCACTTTGTTTTCAGGTTCATTTTATATGCCCGGCTATATAGAGATACTCGCAACGGTATTGTTTGCAATCGCCATTATTCATACTTTTTCGGTTTCTTATTTTGCAAAGCTGG
>CAZPNE010000059.1:0-9212 GCA_964588255.1 uncultured Advenella sp.
ATTCCGACCAACTGACGGAAACAATGAAGGTCTATTGATACAGCAGCAAAACATTATCAAAAAACCAAATTAAGGCAACAAATTTTCAGGCATAAAAAAAGGACTTCCCATTTTCACGTAAGTCCTTGTATTTATTGGTCGGAACGGAAGGATTCGAACCTTCGACCCCTTGCACCCCATGCAAGTGCGCTACCAGGCTGCGCTACGCCCCGACATTTACTTATTTGCCTGTTCACACAAAGCTGTGTAAGTAAGATCAAAACTATAGCACAACCATAAAATAAAATGCAAGCCCCTGCTTTTTATTTTTTCAACAATATTTTCCCTTATCAATCGATCCTGCTTGACAATTTGCTGGCATGAATATTTCACACACCGTCTTCCGTCTCGAAAACAACACTGATCATTTCATAAGCAGTTGACAAAAATTCCCTGTCAGATCAAGACTTAAGCTAGTTGCTAATTTCTTATGCGCAAGGTTATCCACAGTTAAAGTGGATAAAAAGATATCCACATTCGTGTAAAAAAATTATTTTTTTGACTCACGAATAAAAAAATGAATTTTTTAATTTTTCGAAAAAATTTCAAACATCCAGAAAAGCAGCCTTTTTGTATGAAAAAACACACACTCCCATTTCTATCTTAACCTGCATCAATAATACCCAAGTAAATTACTCAAGTAACCTTAAAAAGATAATGGTTCCTACCCTTGCGGGAAAAAGTCGTGCCTATAATTAATCCACGTGCAATATTTTCCCTGTACCACCCGGTACATTGCACCCACCATCCTCTTACTCATTTACTTTATTTAGACTATCATGACTCAAGACGCTTCTTTACCTATGTTTGATCAACATGTTTACCCATTTGATGCGCGTGGCGTCTCTAAACGCTTTCGCCATGCGGCTATTTTTGGAGCCTTGTCTGCCCTGCGCCCTGGTGAGACAATGCGTTTTTGCAATGACCACGATCCCTTGCCGTTATTAGCACAAATTGATGACCACTTTGGCAATCGGGTTGCCATTTCATATGTAACCCGTGACCCCGGCGAGATCGTGATTGATTTCCAGATTCAAGGTTAATTTTCCAATCACTCATGACTGCACCCATTCAGGAAAACCGCTATCCCACTGCCTTAACCGTTGATGATTTCAGGCACAACCTGGCAGCCGTCAGACAAAAAATTACCCAAGCTTGCCATCGCGCTGGCAGGGATGCCAATACCGTGCGCCTGTTACCCGTTAGCAAAACGGTAGACAAGGCTCGCATTCAACTGGCGTATGATGCGGGATGCCGTTTTCTGGGTGAAAACAAAGTACAAGAAGCCTTTGACAAATGGCAGTCCCTGCCAGAACTAGGTGACTTGCAATGGTCTATCATTGGCCATTTGCAAACCAACAAGGCCAGGTTTGTGGCCAAATTCGCAGCAGAATTCCAGGCACTGGACAGTATCAGGCTTGCACAGGCCCTTGAACGCAGGTTGCAGGAAGAAGGCCGTTCAATTGATGTTTTTATACAGATCAATACGTCTGGTGAAGCCAGCAAATACGGCCTCCCACCGGAAGAAACAGCTTCTTTTATTCAATCTATTGCCGCTTTTGATTGTCTGAAGGTTAAAGGCTTCATGACGCTGGCCTGCTTATCGGATGATGAGCAGCGGGTACGCGGCTGTTTTCGCCTGTTGCGCAACCTGCGTGACCGCTTGCAGCAAGACGTCCCCGCCAATATACAGCTACATGAGTTGTCCATGGGCATGTCGGGCGATTATGAAATGGCAATTGAAGAAGGTGCCACGGTAGTTCGCGTTGGACAAGCCATTTTTGGGACCCGTGCCCTGCCAGACAGTTACTATTGGCCCACCACCCCATAAACGTCTCCCTTATTTTTCTGGCATAAACAACAGAACGTTTTGTTTGTGAAATTCATCTAATGCAGGTATAACAAGGAATAAAGCGCCTTCAGGAGGCCGTTATGCCACTAGCCATGCCACGCACATCCTCTATACAATCAGATAACGATCTGGTTGTTCAAATTATTGCAGGCAATACTCCTGCCTTTGAAATTCTCATGCGAAGGTATAATCCGCCCCTGTTTCGGGTTGCCCGCAGTATTCTAAAACAAAATGCCGATGCTGAAGATGCCCTGCAGGAAGCGCACCTCCATGCTTTTTTGCATCTGGCCACTTTTCGGGCAAGACACCTCATGAAAGAAGCCCTGTCACAAGAAATAGAAACCGCTTATGGCGATGTGTTTGCTTTTGATGGTGAGCGTTGCGACAGAATAGTAGCCTCGGTCATGGCGCGACTACCGTAACGTCAACCCTGTTAATTTACACCCGAACTATTTTTTCTTTCAAGATTTTATCCACGACCGGAAATGCTTTTTAAAGCAACCAGGGGTATGCCTTTATTGGCCTCTCCTTTCAAAGGTTACTGAAAACGACTCATCAGGCAAAACAATGTCCACCACATTTTCAGATAAAAGCAGAGCAGGGTAAAAACCGGCCGCAAGGATAATAATTTCTTGTTCATGGCTTTTCTCCTGATAGTAAAATAGCCAAATACCCCCATATTTGGGGATATCTGACTATTAGATGCAGGAAAAAGCGCTAGCGTTTCAAAACATGCCGTTTTGGGTATTTAATAAGCAATAAAGAAGTAAATACCACCCGCTTCTTTTGCAGCGGGGTTTTCTGTCCAGATTTTCCAAAGCAGCCCCGGCTCTTTGGCAATAGATTCGGCTAGTGCTTTCATGCCGGCAGTCATATCCTGCCCCCAGGGATCCTCAAAAGGGAAATCAACTTGTAAAATAATGGCCATATCAGCTCCCAAAAATCTTTCAATTAAGGTCAAAGCCATGATATATCCAAATCCAGAGCCATGCCTTGCCCCATAACAGCAAAAATCCAATACATTTAATCTATTGATATCATTCATGTTTTCTGATTAAATATTTCGGTAGAATTCAAAAAAATGCACGCGCATGCAAGACCTATACAATAAAACACCTATAAAAGGTCAATATGCCAGCATCACATCGGCACCCTTTTATATTGTTGTAAACACGAAAAAGGAAGTACCATGCAAAAAACATATCATTTTGAACCCAAGGTCATCAAGCAATTCCTGCTCACTTCTACCCTTGCTTTTGGACTATATACAGGCACACAGAATATGGTGCTAGCCCAGGTACAACCACAAACCTACAACCAGTCAACCCAATATATTACGGGTGGTTTTGGTAACAGCGAACAAAATGAAATGAAGGCACAATACAATAATTACAATGTGCATTTAACGTTTGCCGCCCAAGAAGGAGCCTATCTGGGTGATGTACATGTTGTCATTACCAACCAGGAAAACCATACGGTATTTGAAGACATCAATTCCGGCCCCCTGCTGTATATCAAGCTGCCAGACGGCACCTATAACCTGAAAGCAAGCTATAACAACCAAACTCAAAGTAGCACTTTCAGCCTGAAAGGAAATGCCCGGGTCAGCAATGTATTTCGCTGGAATGTCGCCGGTTAAGGGTAAGCATCAAGCCGGATTTTTTGCTTTACAAGGGAAATCACCCAACATCAACCACCATCAACACCAATATTTCACAGGCATCCGGCTTTTTAAGGCTGGATGCCTTGTTTTTGGGTCGCTATTTTATGACGGTTCTGAAATAACAGGATAAAATTAACTCTTTGTAATCGAATCTCTCAGACGGGCTATATATCAATGGCAAATTTATCAAAAATTACATGCATAGAAGACTTGCGACGCATTGCCAAAATCAAAGTTCCCAAAATGTTCTATGATTACTGCGACTCAGGTTCCTGGACAGAGTCCACCTATCGCAGCAATGAAAGCGATTTTCAGAAAATAAAATTCCGCCAGCGCGTTGCCGTCAATATGGAAGGCCGCAGCCTGAAAACCAAAATGATTGGCATTAATACATCTATGCCCGTAGCCATTGCACCCACCGGCTTAACCGGCATGCAACGTGCCGATGGCGAGATCCTGGCGGCCAAGGCGGCTGAACGATTCGGCATTCCCTTCACACTTTCAACCATGAGTATTTGCTCTATTGAAGATGTGGCCGCCCATACCTCTGCTCCCTTCTGGTTTCAACTGTATGTCATGCGTGACAAAGGCTATATTGAGCGCCTTATTGAGCGGGCAAAAGCAGCCAATTGTTCTGCCCTTATGCTAACGCTAGACCTGCAGGTATTGGGCCAACGCCATAAAGATATCAAGAACGGTTTATCCACACCACCCAAACCCACCTTGCTGAATTTAGTGAATCTGGCCCTCAAACCAGAGTGGTGCTGGCATATGCTACAAACCAAACGACGCACGTTTGGCAATATTGTAGGTCATGCAAAAGGCGTGGGCGACATGTCCTCTCTGGCCTCCTGGACGGCCGAACAATTTGATCCCACCCTAAGCTGGGACGATGTAGAATGGATTAAAAAGAAATGGGGTGGCAAGCTGATTATCAAAGGCATCATGGACAAGGAAGATGCCTTGCATGCCGCCAATTGCGGCGCTGACTCAATTGTGGTTTCAAACCATGGCGGACGCCAGCTTGATGGTGCCCCCTCTTCCATTGCCGCCCTACCCGATATTGTGGAAGCCGTTAACAAACAGGGCAGCCAAACAGAGGTCTGGATGGATGGCGGTATCCGTTCGGGGCAAGATGTGTTGCGGGCTATTGCCCTGGGTGCCAAAGGCACCTTAATTGGCCGATCTTTTCTGTACGGTTTGGGTGCGTATGGACTTGATGGCGTTACCCGCTCGCTGGAACTTATTGCCAATGAACTGGATATCAGTATGGCATTTTGCGGTCATACCAATATCAATAATGTAAACAAGGACATTTTGATTATGGATCGTTAAGCAGCACTTCGTAAGTTTTACATAAAAAAAACGGGTATGATCCCGTTTTTTTATGTCTTTACAAATTTAGGCCTGACTTTTAAGCAAGTTGTTGAACATACTCACGATATCGCCCAACTCAGTGCGCAGCGACTGAAGCTCTGAGCCTGAAAGACGGACGGCAGCATCCTGATCATGCGGAATATCACGCACATCACCCAGACGATTACGCGCCCCATTAATGGTAAAACCCTGTTCATATAACAAATCGCGGATTTTGCGAATTAACAGTACCTCATGGTGCTGGTAATAGCGACGGTTGCCACGTCTTTTAACAGGATTCAATTGGGTGAACTCTTGTTCCCAATAGCGTAAAACATGTGGTTTTACCAAGCATAATTCGGATACTTCACCAATGGTGAAGTATCGTTTTGCCGGAATAGGCGGCAATATCGTCGAAGTGGTATTGGCTTTTTGATTCATCGCTAGATTGTAAACCCAAATGATCTTTTATGGAATACACCTTAATCCTGAAGTGCATATTCAGAATTTGTATCGTATGCGTCACCCTGCTCGACAATCGCCTTCAGCTTTTGACTTGCATGGAAAGTCACCACACGGCGTGCCGCAATCGGGATTACTTCGCCTGTTTTGGGGTTGCGTCCGGGACGGGCCGGTTTATCGCGCACCTGAAAGTTACCAAAACCGGACAATTTTACGGGTTCACCCTTTGCCAGGGATTCGCGAATCTCTTCAAAAAAAGTATCTACAATGTCTTTGGCTTCACGCTTGTTCAGCCCAACACGATCAAATAACATTTCGGCCAACTCAGCCTTGGTGAGGGTAGTATTTTCTTCTGCCATTTTAATTTTGCCTTAGCGTTGACGCACATTATGTGCATTGACCAAAACATTCAGAACAGATGCCATGCATTGTTCAACCCGTGTTTCTTCCAGTGTTGCCTGCGGATCCTGAAGCACAAAACGGAACGCCAGACTACGCTCGGCAGATTCAGATTTAACGTCACGCCAGACATCAAACAAAGAAATTTCCTTAATAATATCAAGTTCTTGCAATTCTTTCCGGTGTAAATCCAGTGTATCCAAAATTGCCTGAACAGGTAAAGCCACCGGTGCCCAAATAGCCAGGTCCCGGATAACCAGCGGTTGGCGAGACAAATTATTGACTTCCGGCAAGGCAACATGAGTAAGCGCATCGACAGCGACCTCAAAGACCACCGGCGCATGCACAAGCTCGTTGTCCTGTGCCCACTGGGGATGCAATTCACCGATAAATCCAATCTGCTTGCCATCCAGTAAAATGGCAGCACTGCGGCCTGGGTGCAAGGCTGGATGCGATTGTGCCACAAACCTTAACAGGTTTGATTTTTTGCCAAACAGGTTTTCAACATCATTTTTGACATCAAAAAAATCAACCTGACGAACCGGCTCTGCCCATTGTTCTGAAACGGCTGGCCCCCAGGCAGCACCTGCCAGATGCAAGGGCTGATTAATATTCGCGACAGTGAGATCGCCATCTTTAACCGATGCATCCCGACTAAACACGCGACCCAGTTCAAATACCCGCACACGGCTTTGTTTATGCTTGGCATTATGACAAATATTGGCAATTAAACCACCAATCAGGCCAGAGCGCATTACTGCCAGCTGACTGGCGATCGGGTTAAGCAACTTGATGGGATTTTGATTACCCATATAATTACTTTCCCAATTTGTTTCTACAAAACTGAAGTTAACCACTTCCTGATAGTCAAGATCGGCCATGACATAACGCATGTCGTGCTCGCTACGCCGGGTTTCATTGCTTGGCAACATAGCTGCCAGGGCTTTGGGTGGATTATCAGGAATCCGCTCGAAACCATAAATACGGGCAACCTCTTCAATCAGGTCTTCTTCAATTTCAATATCAAAACGGTATGAAGGCGGGGTTACCGTGAACACGTCACCATCAAAGGTGTGAGGTAATTGCAACTGTGTAAAGATTTTTTCAATTTCTACGGTATCAACATTAATACCCAGAATTTTACGGCAACGGGCAACACGCATGGAGACCGGATTACGCTGTGGCAGATTAATGACTTGATCGTCAACCGGACCGGCCTGACCACCACATATATCAAGAATAAGACGAGAAATATACGCCAAGTGCTCAACCACGTTCTGGAAGTCTACGCCGCGCTCAAAACGGTGGCTGGCCTCTGAACTGAATTTGAAACGACGGCTGCGTCCGGCAATGGCTTCCGGAAACCAGAAAGCTGATTCAACGAAGATATCGGTGGTTTCCAGGCTAACCGCAGTGGCATCCCCCCCCATCATGCCGGCCAGGCTTTCAATGGTCTCACCAGCGGCAATAATACCCACTTCTTCATCTAGCTCAACCGTTTGACCATTAAGCAGCTTGAGTGATTCACCTTTTTTGGCCCAGCGAACCACCAGGTCACTGTTGATTTTGTTGAGGTCAAAAACGTGAGTCGGACGACCCAGTTCAAGCATGACATAGTTGGAAATATCCACCAATACGGAAACCGAACGCTGACCAGCCCTTTCAAGGCGGGATTTCATCCAGGCAGGTGTTGGTGCTTTGGCATTGACACCCTTAATGACACGACCGGCAAAACGGCCGCATAAATCGGGAGCCTGCACATTGACACCCAACCTGTCGTCAAGTGAAACTGCAACAGGAGAAAAATCAAATGCTTTAATAGGCGCACCGGTCAGTGCACTAACCTCACGGGCAACCCCATGCAAGGAAAGGCAATCGGCACGATTAGGCGTTAACTTGATTTCAAAAACGGTGTCATCAAGATCCAGGGTCTGGCGAATGTCTTGGCCAACCAGTGCAGATGCTTCCAGCTCCAGCAAACCATCATGATCTTGGGACAACCCCAGTTCACGCGCAGAACACAGCATGCCGAAAGACACTTCACCACGCAATTTGCCTTTGCTGATTTTGAAATCGCCCGGCAACACCGCCCCTATTTTAGCCAGAGGCACTTTAATGCCCTTGGCCGCATTTGGCGCACCACAAACAATCTGCAACAGCTCGCCAGAGCCGTCATCAACCTGACAAATACGCAGTTTGTCGGCATTGGGATGGGGCGCAATTTCAACGATCTGGGCAACTACCACGCCCGTAAAGGGCGGCGCAACCGGTGCGGTGTCTTCAATCTCTAGACCAGCCATCGTCAGGCGATGGGACAATTCTTCTGTGTTAATGGCCGGATTAACCAATGATCTAAGCCAGGATTCTGGAAATAACATAATAATTCGTTTCTTTGCAATGGATTGGATTACTGCCTGAACTGCAGGCCAACTTAGCGGTTGAACTGGCGCAGGAACCGGAGATCACCTTCATAAAACTGGCGCAGGTCGTTAACACCATAACGCAACATGGTAAGGCGCTCGATGCCCGAGCCAAAAGCGAAGCCAATATATTTTTCGGGATCCAGTCCGTAATTTTTCACCACGGTAGGATGCACCTGTCCCGAGCCGGAAATTTCCAGCCAGCGCCCTTGATTGGGCCCGGAAGTGAACATCATGTCAATTTCGGCAGAAGGCTCGGTGAATGGAAAGAATGAAGGACGGAAACGCACGCACAAGTCTTCGGTTTCAAAAAACGCACGCAGAAAATTGGTATACACCCCTTTCAGGTCGGCAAAAGAAATATCTTCGGCAATCCACAACCCTTCTACCTGATGGAACATGGGAGAGTGTGTGGCATCGCTATCGACACGATAAGTGCGACCTGGTGCAATCACTTTAATGGGGGGTTTATGCATGCGGGCATAACGCACCTGCATGGGACTGGTATGGGTGCGCAATAACAGGGGTAAGCCGCCCGCATCGTCCATGTCGACGTAGAACGTATCTTGCATTGAACGTGCAGGATGGTTCTCGGGGTTATTCAGCGCAGTGAAATTGGTCCAGTCATTTTCAATTTCGGGGCCATCGGCCACATCAAAACCAATTGAGCGGAAAATTTCCTCAATTCGCTGCCAGGTCTGGATAACGGGATGAATGCCACCTTTGGAACGTCCCCTGCCTGGCAGGCTGACATCAATGGTTTCGGCAGCCAAACGTTTATTCAGCTCGGCTTTGGCAAACTCATCACGACGCTCGTTCAGCAGGGATTCTATTTGTTGCTTGGCCTGGTTGATACGGGCACCTTCTGCTCGTTTCTGATCGGGCGCCAACTGTGCCAGACCTTTCATCAAGCCAGTGATTACACCGCTTTTACCTAAAAATTTAGCTTTCTCATTTTCCAGGGCAGCTGCATCGGCCGCTTCTGCGAATTTTTCCTGGGCTTGGCTTATAAGTTCATCGA
>CAZPNE010000060.1:0-9160 GCA_964588255.1 uncultured Advenella sp.
AGGGTGACCTGAAAGACGCGACTATTTTTTCCCAGGATCCTCAGGCAATGGCCCGCAAATGGTTAGACCAGGGCGCACGCCGGTTGCATCTGGTGGACCTTAACGGCGCAATTGCCGGCAAGCCTAAAAACGAGGCGGCCATTCAGGCCATCCTGAAAGAGGTGGGAGACGAAATCCCCGTTCAGATTGGTGGCGGTATCCGGGATCTGGAGACGATCGAGCGCTATCTTGATCTGGGTATCCAATATGTCATCATCGGCACGGCAGCGGTCAAAAAACCGGGTTTCCTGCAGGATGCCTGCACCGCTTTTTCGGGGCATGTCATTGTGGGTCTCGACGCCAAGGATGGCAAAGTCGCCACCGATGGCTGGAGCAAGCTCACCAAGCACGATGTTATTGATCTTGGCCGTAAGTTTGAAGACTACGGGGTTGAATCCATTATTTATACCGATATCGGCCGTGATGGCATGTTAACCGGTGTAAATATTGAAGCGACAGTACGTTTGTCGCAAGCCGTGAAGATTCCGGTGATTGCCTCAGGTGGCGTGACTAACCTTAAAGATATCGAAGCGCTTTGCGACGTAGAGGATGAAGGGATTGAGGGCGTTATTCTGGGACGCAGTATTTATGAAGGCACGCTAGATTTCCAGGAAGCCCAGACGCTGGCTGACGAACTGAACGGGGAAGAAAATTGAGCACTGCTGCCAAGGCCGACTCCACGTTGACCAAACGAATTATTCCCTGTCTGGATGTGACGGCAGGGCGGGTCGTTAAAGGCGTTAATTTCGTCGAGTTGCGTGATGCCGGAGATCCGGTTGAAATTGCCCGCCGTTATAACGAGCAGGGCGCCGATGAACTGACCTTTCTTGATATCACGGCTACCAGTGACGGAAGGGATCTCATCCTGCCAATCATCGAGCAGGTGGCGTCTCAGGTCTTCATTCCCCTGACAGTGGGTGGCGGTGTTCGCGCAGTGGCCGATATTCAGCGACTGCTCAATGCTGGCGCCGACAAAGTGTCCATCAACAGTGCAGCGGTGGCTAATCCTGAATTGGTGCAGGAAAGCGCCGATTATTACGGTTCACAATGTATTGTGGTGGCGATTGACGCCCGCAAGGTTTCTGCCGAAGGTGAGCCCGATCGCTGGGAAGTTTTCACCCATGGTGGCCGCAAGGCGACCGGCATTGATGCGGTTGAATGGGCAATGCGCATGGCCCGTTACGGGGCTGGCGAGCTTTTGTTGACCAGCATGGATCGTGATGGCACCAAATCGGGATTTGATCTTGAATTGACCCGTGCCGTTTCCGATGCCGTGTCTGTTCCCGTTATTGCTTCGGGTGGCGTGGGTAATTTGCAGCATCTGTGTGATGGTGTTACCAAAGGCAGGGCCAGTGCCGTGCTGGCAGCCAGTATTTTCCACTACGGAGAATACACGATTGCACAGGCCAAGGAATTTATGGCACAACAGGGCATTAATGTCCGGGAAATAGCATGAGCTGGCTTGATGAAGTAAAATTTGATGAGGCCGGTCTGATTCCTGCCATTGCGCAAGACTGGAAAACCGGCCGCATCCTTATGGTTGCCTGGATGAATCGTGAGTCATTGCAGGAAACCGTGGCTACCTGCAAAGGTGTGTACTGGTCACGTTCACGCCAGAAATTATGGCGTAAGGGCGAAGAGTCAGGCAATACTCAACAGGTTCATGAAGTGCGTCTTGATTGCGATGCCGATGTGGTGCTTCTTAAAATTGAACAAACTGGGGGCGTGGCCTGCCATACTGGTAGGGAAAGCTGTTTTTTCCGTCTACTGAACGGCCATGACGATAGCGCCCAATGGGAAATAACCGATGAGGTCTTGCAAGATCCGGAGAAAATGTACAAATGAGCACCGAATCCAACCTTGAATTGTCTGATGTACTTGGCCGTTTGGCCGATGTATTGCAAACCCGGTTGCCCGCTAATGGCGGTGATCCTGCCACTTCGTATGCCGCCAAGTTGTTTGCCAAGGGACCCGACGGTTTTCTGAAAAAAATTGGCGAGGAAGCAACGGAGCTGGTCATGGCTTCAAAAGATGGCCAAAATGACCGGATTATTGCAGAAACCGCCGATCTTTGGTTTCATTGCCTGGTGGCGCTGACCTACTACGGTTTACGTCCCGAGGACGTATTTGCCGAGTTGGCGCGCCGGGAAGGGTTGTCCGGTCTGGTGGAAAAGGCCGGTCGACAACAATCTTGAATTTAATATATTTGTGACGCAGTTCCGTACAAACATGGCAGGTAGTTCCTGATATAGTGGATATTGGTTCGGAATTGTCATTTTAGGAGTTGATTTTATGGGCAGTTTAAGTATTTGGCACTGGCTGATCGTCTTGGTTATTGTTGCGCTGGTTTTCGGTACGAAGAAAATTCGTAATATTGGTGAAGACCTGGGTGGGGCTGTAAAAGGGTTCAAGAAAGGCATGAACGAGGCCAATTCGGACGGTACTGAAACAACAGAAAAAAAACAGGCAGGCACAGAAACCATTGATGTGCAGGCAAAAGAAAAATCAGATTCCTGAGATCCAGCAGAGCTTTTTTGCTTAGGCATGATCGCCTTTTTTGCTTTGGTATGATTACCAGTAAGAAGGTTCTGTTTTTTTAAAGCGTATTTATGTTTGGTTTAAGTTTCGGTGAGCTGTTTATCATTGGCATGGTTGCCTTGATTGTGATAGGTCCTGAGCGT
This sequence comes from uncultured Advenella sp., assembly GCA_964588255.1. Taxonomy (GTDB): domain Bacteria; phylum Pseudomonadota; class Gammaproteobacteria; order Burkholderiales; family Burkholderiaceae_B; genus Advenella. The sequence goes on from CAZPNE010000060.1 coordinate 2,721, forward strand.
TTGCCTAAAGTGGCCCGTACGGTCGGTCTTCTTGTTGGTAGGGCACAGCGTTATGTTAATGATGTTAAAAGCGATATCCAGCGCGAAGTCGACATCCAGGAAATCAGCCAGATCAAAAATGATATGCAATCCTCGCTTCAGGACATGAAAACTTCATTCGAGGACACGGCAAAGTCTTTGCGTAATCCGGTTGAACAACTTGGGCAGGAATTGACCAGTGCGGGAAATCAGGTCAAGGATACCTTGTCGCCTGAAAAAAAAGGCACTTCAACAGAAACCGAGCCTGTCAATAATAGTCATAAACCCGATAATAAAAACGGTTCAGGAACTCAGGTCTAATGCAGAACTCATTACCTAATGATAATAATGGCGAGAAAGAAGAAAACTTTTTCTCGCATTTGATAGAATTGCGTACGCGTCTGATTCGCGCTGTTGTAGCGGTGTTGGGTGTTTTTGCCATTTTGTGTATTTATCCAGGTACCGGTGCCATTTATGATTTCATCGCGCAGCCCATGATTCAAACCCTGCCTGAGGGTAACAAAATGATTGCCACGGGGGTGATCACGCCATTTTTAGTGCCCCTGAAAGTCACCTTGTTGTTCTCTTTTGTGCTGACACTGCCTTATGTGCTGTATCAGGCGTGGGCATTCATTGCACCGGGCCTGTATCGGCATGAGAAGCGTCTGGCCATTCCTTTGGTGATTTCCAGTACCCTGCTTTTTTTATTCGGTATGGCGTTTTGTTATTTTATTGTTTTCCATACCGTTTTTCATTTCATCTCTATGGTCTCGCCCGCGTCCATTAATTTTGCACCCGACATAGAGGCCTATCTTAGCTTTGTAATGACCATGTTCATTGCATTTGGTATTACATTCGAAGTGCCTATCGTGGTATTGGTGCTGGTAAGTACCGGTATGGTGACCCTTGAAAAACTGAGGGCAGCCAGGGGTTATGTGATTGTGGGCGCTTTTGTGATTGCTGCCATCGTTACTCCTCCTGATGTACTTAGCCAGCTGTTGTTGGCCATTCCCCTTTGCCTGCTGTATGAGCTGGGCTTGCTGGTGGCGCGTTTTATCAAGCCCAAGAGCGCGGTCACCGAGGAAGTTGACAGCTAATCGATGTTTTCCGGTTTTGGCTTGCCGCTGCTAAGGCGGTCAAAAACCGGAAATTTACTACCATCAATTGACTGCGTCTGACTATTTCTTTGAGGTTGCTCCGGGACGCTGTCCCAGGGTTACCATGACATCCTGGGCTTTACCTGAACGTAATATCTTGAATTTCACCTGGGACTTAGGTGGAAAACCGGCAATTTCATTTAACATCTGGTCGGTATCAATAATGTTCTTGTCATTCATGCCCAGAAGGATATCTCCTACCAGTAGGCCCGCTTGACCTGCCGGACCATTGGGCACCAGCGAGGCGATAATAATTCCTTTAGTGCTGTCCAGATTGAATGCTTTGGCAAGATCGCTGGTAATGTCCTGTGGTTCAATACCCAGCCATCCACGCGAAACGGTACCGGTTTCAATAATTTCATGCATGATTTTGAGGGCGGTATGGGCAGGTGTTGCAAACCCGATGCCCAGTGAGCCGCCTGCTTCGGATTCGGAATAAATGGCGGTATTAATACCAATCAGGTCTCCATTGACGTTAATGAGGGCACCGCCCGAGTTGCCCGGGTTAATGGCGGCATCGGTCTGGATGAAGTTTTCGTAGGTGTTGATGCCCAGGCCGGTACGGCCTAATGCCGAGATAATACCCATGGTTGTGGTTTGTCCTACGCCAAACGGATTACCAATAGCCAGAACAACATCACCCACATTGAGTTGTTTGTTGTCAGGATGAATAGGCACCAGATCGGGGAAGTCAATTTTCAGTACAGCCAGGTCAGTATCGGGGTCGGCACCAATCAGTCGTGCGCTGGATTTGCGGCCATCGGTCAGGGCAACCTCAATAGAGTCGGCCGCTTCGACAACATGGTAGTTGGTCAGGATATAGCCATCAGCAGAAGCAATTACACCAGAGCCCAGGCTGGTCGTGTTATTAAGCATTTGCATGTTTTCTTTCTGTTCCTGGATAAACGGACGCAGGGCAGGCACATCGGGCAGGTTCTTGAAGGGAGACTCTATGTTTTTGCTGGTGTAAATATTCACCACAGAAGGGGCGGCAACCTTAACCGCACCGGCATACGATGTGATAATAGTAATGAGTTTTTCGGGCTCTTTTGTTTTCTCGGTTTTGGTGTCTGTTTCTTTGGACGGTTCCGCCGGTTCTATTTTGGCCGTTGCGGTAGGCACGGAAGCAGGTATGGCTGCTTGCTTTTGGAAATCAAGCCAGTCAGGTCGTAATGTAGTAACCGTAAACAGAATTGCGAGAAAAACAGTTACGGTTTGAGAGAAAATTAACCAATAGCGATGCATAAAGGAAAATGAAGTGAGTGAAATTTTTACACAAGACTTGGTAAAGTGGCTTGATGAAAACCTGAAACCACATTTATATCAAGATTATGCACCAAATGGGCTTCAGGTGCAGGGAAGGCCCGTAATAAAAAAAGTAATTACAGGTGTAACCGCGTCACAGGCTTTGCTGGAAAAAGCGATTGAGCATCAGGCGGATGCCGTCATTGTGCATCACGGATGGTTTTGGAAAAACGAAGACGTACGCATCCTGGGTGCTAAATACCAGCGAATTGCCCTGGCCATCAAGCATGAGTTGAACATTATTGGCTACCATTTGCCCCTGGATGCCCATCCTGAGTGGGGAAATAACCGGCAGTTGGCCAAAGTGCTGGATTTGCAGCCTTTTTATGAGGAAGAGCAACCCTTGACCTGTGGCAGGGATGGGCTGGTTTGGCTGGGTTCGGTGGTGACAGGAGAAACAACGTTGGCAGATCTGGGTGTCTTAATTTCGCAACGTTTGGAAAGGCAACCGTTGTTAATTGGAGACACTGATAAACTGATTAAAAAGGTGGCATGGTGCACAGGTGGCGCCCAAGGCATGTTTCAGGATGCCATTGATGCGGGTGCGGATGCTTTTATTACCGGAGAGGCTTCGGAGCCTGTATATCACATGGCCCGGGAAAGCGGCGTGGCTTTTATCGCTGCCGGTCATCACGCAACGGAACGCTACGGTATTCAGGCGCTGGGAAATGCACTGGTGGATCGCTTCGGTATTACGTCTACATTTATTGAAATTCCCAATCCGGTCTAGGATAGCTAACCGAAAAACATTGCCCCGCCGGTAACAGGCGGGGCAATGAATCAGTTTTTGTTTTTTAGCAGATCACGAATCTCTGCTAACAGGACGACATCAGCAGGTTCGGGGGCGGCAGCGGCTTCGGCTTCTTTTTCTTTCTCCATCGAGGCGCGGGCCTTGGAGATGACTTTAACTAGACAAAAAACAACAAAAGCCAGCAGGATGAAGTTAATGAGGATAGTCAGAAAGTTTCCATAAGCCAGTACATTGGCACCGGCATTGGTCATGTCGGCATACGTTTCAGGTCCGGAATAACCTTCTGGTTTTGATAAGACAATGAATTTATTGGAAAAATCAACAGACCCCCCCAGAATAAAGTTGATGAACGGCATCATGACGTCCCTGACCAGTGAATCGATGATTTTACCGAAGGCTGCACCGATAATCACACCAACCGCCAAATCAATCATATTGCCTTTGACCGCAAATTGTTTGAATTCGTTGATAAAACCTTTAGCTTTGCTCATAAGAAATCCTTTTTTCCTCTGTCCCCGAGCGGACACAGTATATAATAAGCGGTTGTTAAGCTTTGTACATAAATTTTAAATAATTTTTTTAGTACCTTAGTAGTATCAATAAGGATAGATAATGAGTCAGGATTCAATACAGCATGACAACGAAGGAACTGCATCGCCGGCAGTCCTTCCACCCGATCCATCACGTCGTTTCTGGTTGGGTACTGCCTGTGCGGTTGGTGGTGTGGCCGGTGTTGCAACAGCAGTGCCGTTTGTTGCATCCATGTCACCATCAGAACGCGCTAAGGCGGCAGGTGCCCCCGTTACCGTTAACCTGAACACGATTGCTCCAGGCACTATGCTTACTGTCGAATGGCAGGGCAAGCCCGTCTGGATTTTGAATCGTACGCAGGAAATGATAGACGGCCTGAAAGGCAATGATCCCTATTTGGCAGATCCCCTTTCGGATCGACCAGGCTTTACACCTGCGTTCGCCAAAAACATAGATCGTTCACGTAAACCGGAATGGTTCATTTGCGTTGGCATTTGTACGCATCTGGGTTGTTCTCCATCTCCACGGTTTGCGGTAGGTAGTGTAGCAGGCATGCCCACAGAATGGGAAGGTGGGTTTTTGTGCCCCTGCCATGGCTCTCATTTTGATTTGGCTGGCCGGGTATTTAAAAACCAGCCTGCACCCGATAATCTGGAAGTGCCTCCTTATTATTTTATCGATGATAATAATATTGTGGTTGGCCTTGAAAAAGCAGCGGGCTAGTAGCTACGGTTACTGAGTTTAATATCTTGCCAAGTTAGAAAAGGAGCCTCTACATGGCTAGCGAAAAAGTTGTCGAAACGACAGGGTTATTGGGGTGGGTAGACAAGCGTTTCCCGCTGACCTCCCTATGGAAAGCGCATTTATCAGAATATTATGCGCCCAAGAATTTCAATTTCTGGTATTTTTTCGGTTCACTTGCATTACTCGTGTTGGTAATTCAAATTGTGACCGGTATTTTCATGGTCATGCACTACAAGCCCGATGCCGACCTGGCGTTTGCATCGGTCGAGTACATCATGCGTGAAGTGCCTTATGGCTGGATTATCCGCTATATGCACTCAACGGGTGCGTCCATGTTCTTTGTTGTGGTCTATTTGCACATGTTGCGTGGCATGCTTTACGGTTCATACCGCAAGCCTCGTGAACTGGTGTGGATTTTCGGTGTTGCCATTTTCCTGTGCCTGATGGCAGAGGCTTTCTTTGGTTACCTGTTGCCATGGGGTCAAATGTCTTTCTGGGGTGCCCAGGTTATTGTTAACCTGTTTGCTGCCATTCCTTTCGTTGGTCCTGAATTGTCTGTCTGGATTCGTGGTGATTTCGTGGTGTCTGATGCTACGCTGAATCGCTTCTTTGCATTCCATGTGATTGCCATTCCGCTGGTGCTTATCGGCCTGATCGTGGCTCACGTTATTGCTTTGCACGAAGTGGGTTCAAATAACCCCGATGGTATCGAGATCAAAGAGAAAAAAGATGCGAACGGCCGTCCTCTTGATGGTATTCCGTTCCACCCTTACTACTCTGTTCATGACATCATGGGTGTAGCCGGGTTCCTGTTCATTTTTGCCGCAATCATGTTCTTTGCACCAACCATGGGTGGTTACTTCCTTGAAGCCAACAACTTCTTGCCAGCAGATCCATTCCAGACGCCTGCGCATATTGCACCAGTCTGGTATTTCACACCGTTTTATTCAATGCTGCGTGCCACTACCGATGAATTTACATGGGTTATGGTTGCACTGGCGCTGATTTTTGCGGTTGGTTTGCTCCTAAGCAAAAATGTCAAAGGGATCTGGAAAATTATCTGGCCCGTTGTCCTGATTGGCGTGGCAGTGGCACTTCGTGTGTTTGACGCCAAATTCTGGGGTGTGGTGGTAATGGGTGGTACGGTTGTTATCCTGGGTTTCCTGCCATGGCTGGATCAATCCAAGGTTAAATCAATTCGTTACCGTCCAACCTGGCACAAATTGATCTATGTGATTTTCATGATTGACTTCGTTGTGCTGGGTTACATTGGTACACAACCACCAACCCCTGTCCTGAATATCATTTCACAGGTCGGTACGCTGATTTATCTGGCATTCTTCTTCTTTATGCCAATCTGGAGCCGTTTGGGTACATTCAAGCAGGTACCTGATCGTGTGACTTTCCATCCTCATGCGTAAATCAGGAATGAACATGATTAAGAAACTATTAGGTGCGTTAGTATTGATGTTTGCCGTATCAGGTCCCGCCATGTCTGCCGCGGCGGGGTATCCTTGGGATCGCGCCCCCGAACGGATTACTGATCTGGCGGCTTTGCAGAACGGTGCAAAACTGTTCGTCAATTACTGCCTGAACTGTCATAGCGCGAATGCCATGCGTTATAACAAGCTGGTAGACCTTGGCCTGACCGAAAAAGAGATTGAAGAGAATCTACTTTTTACAGGTTCTAAGGTTGGCGACAAAATGACCGTTGCCATGAACCCTGCGGATGCAAAACTCTGGCTGGGTGTTGCGCCTCCTGATTTGTCCGTTATGGCACGTGCCAAGGCGGCCAACCTGGGTCAGCCTGGCACCGACTACATTTATACTTATCTTCGTACGTTTTACCGTGATGTTTCCCGTCCACTGGGCTGGAACAACCTGGTATTCCCCAACGCAGGTATGCCTAATGTGTTCTGGCAAGAGTCTGGTCC
>CAZPNE010000061.1:0-9151 GCA_964588255.1 uncultured Advenella sp.
CCGAAACTGCCACAGGCATTGATGAACAACGCATTATTACGCTACTGGCCCAGGAACTGGACGTACGTCCGGCACAGATTGCCGCTACGGTTTCCCTGCTTGATGAAGGCGCAACCGTTCCCTTTATCGCCCGTTACCGCAAAGAGGCAACCGGTGGCCTTGACGATACCGTTTTGCGTAACCTTGAAGTCCGCCTTTTGTATGTACGGGAACTTGAAACCCGTCGCCTGGCCATTATCGAATCCATCAGCCAGCAAGGCAAACTGACCGCGGAACTGAATGCCGCAATTGCCACTGCAGATACCAAACAACGCCTTGAAGACCTGTACGCCCCCTTCAAACCCAAACGCCGCACCCGTGCCCAGATTGCCCGGGAAGCGGGCCTGGAGCCCCTGGCCGATGAAATTCTGGCCAATAAAAATGCGGTGCCCGCCGAACTGGCCGAACAATACATAAACCTTGAACTGAATATCAAGGATGGCAAGGCGGCCCTTGACGGTGCCCGTGACATTCTGGCCGAACGTTTTGCCGAAAATGCCGACTTGCTGGCCGACATGCGTGAGCACTTGTGGAACCAGGGCTGGTTATACGCCAAGGTTGTTGAAGGCAAGGAAGCTGAAGGTGACAATTTCCGCGACTGGTTTGATTTCAAGGAGCCGGTTAAATCCCTGCCTTCGCATCGCGTGCTGGCTTTACTGCGTGGACGCCAGCAGGGCATGCTTGATTTGCGCATTGGTCTGAATGAGGAACAGGACGCCCTGGTGCCGCACCCCTGTGTGGTTCGCATTAGCGATTTCCTGCAACTGGATGCCAATTACAACCTGGATGCCGATGCACGTGGCAAATGGCTGGCCGAGGTTTCCCGCTGGACATGGCGGGTCAAGCTGTTAACCGCCTTTGAATCTGAAATGGTTGGCAAGCTGCGAGAGCAGGCCGAAGAAGAAGCGATTAAAGTATTTGCCGCCAACCTGAAAGACCTGATGCTCGCTGCACCAGCCGGCCCAAAATCGGTGCTGGGACTAGACCCTGGTATCCGTACCGGTGTTAAGGTTGCCGCCATTGACCCAACCGGAAAACTGCTGGATACCGCCACCATTTATCCCTTTGAACCACGTCGCGACCGCGAAGGGTCCATTCGCACCCTGGCCGCCCTAATTGCCCGTCACAAGATCCAGTTGATTGCCATTGGCAATGGTACTGCTTCACGCGAAACCGAAAAACTGGTCGCAGACATGCTACAGGCTTTCCCTAACCCAGATATCAAGAAAATCGTGGTTTCCGAAGCGGGCGCATCGGTGTACTCGGCCTCGGAACTGGCTGCCAAAGAATTTCCCGACCTGGATGTCAGCCTGCGCGGTGCCGTTTCTATTGCCCGTCGCCTGCAAGACCCTCTGGCCGAACTGGTAAAAATTGAACCCAAGGCCATTGGGGTTGGCCAGTACCAGCACGATGTAAACCAGCGTGAACTGGCCCGCTCACTTGACGCGGTTATTGAAGATTGCGTGAACGCGGTGGGTGTGGATGTGAATACCGCCTCTGCCCCCCTGCTTACCCGCGTTTCCGGCCTTAATGCCAGCCTGGCCAAAAACATTGTGGAATGGCGTGACCAGAATGGCGCTTTCCCCAACCGGGCTGCTTTAATGAACGTCTCCCGCTTTGGTGCCAAAGCCTTTGAGCAAGCAGCTGGTTTCTTGCGTATTCCCAACGGTGACAATCCACTGGACGCTTCTTCAGTTCACCCTGAAGCCTACCCGGTCGTGGCACGCATCCTGAATAAAATCCAGACCGATGTCAAATCCATTATTGGTAAAAAAGATGCCCTGAAGGGCGTTTCGCCGGCCGACTTTACCGATGAACGTTTCGGTTTACCAACGGTTAAAGACATTTTCAGCGAAATTGAAAAACCTGGCCGTGATCCACGCCCCGAATTCAAGACCGCCACCTTCAAGGAAGGTATTGAAACCATTAATGACCTGCTACCCGGCATGGTACTGGAAGGCGTGGTCACCAACGTGGCCAACTTTGGTGCTTTTGTAGATATTGGCGTGCATCAGGATGGTCTGGTCCATATTTCAGCCCTGGCGGACAAGTTTGTCAAAGACCCACGCGATGTGGTTCGGGTTGGGCAAACCGTACAGGTCAAAGTTCAGGAAGTAGACGCACAACGCAAACGGATTGCCCTGACCATGCGACTGAATGACGAGAGCCTGCCCGTTAGCCGTGGCAACGCTGGCGCCCCGGCCGGCAACCGCCCCCGTGGCCAAAACCGCCAAAAACAGGCCGATAACAAAGCGCCCGCCAACAATGCCATGGCAGCTGCCTTTGCCAAGCTCAAACGGTAATCCGGCAATAATCCGGCCATTATTGGCCAATTAAAAGCTGCACAACAAAATGCCCCGAAGCGATTCGGGGCATTTTTACATATCAACGATCTGGACAGCTAAAGAATAAAAATCAGGATTCAGACGCTTCAACCACGTCAGATGCCTGAAACTGCATGGCCCACATACGGGCATAAATGGCATTTTTCTCCAGTAATTCGCTATGGGTACCTTGCTCCATGATTTTGCCCTGATCCATCACGATAATCCGGTCGGCATCCACGATGGTAGAAAGCCGATGGGCAATAATAAGTGTGGTACGGTTTTTGGCAATCTGGAACAGTTCATCCTGAATCTTGCGCTCGGTTCGGGTATCCAGTGCACTGGTGGCTTCATCCAGCACCAAGATAGGCGGGTCTTTTAAAATGGTACGGGCAATCGCCACCCTTTGTTTTTCCCCGCCAGACAACTTCAGGCCCCGCTCACCCACCTGTGACTCATACCCATCGGGAAGGCTGGTCACAAACTGGTGAATACTGGCAGACTTGGCCGCGTCTATCACTTCTTCATGCGTCGCCGAAGGACGGCCGTAAGCAATATTGTAATAAATGGAATTATTGAACAGCACCGTATCCTGGGGCACAATGCCGATATGCTGGCGCAGGCTTAACTGGGTGTAAGAACGGATATCCCTGCCATTGATCAGGATGCTTCCCGAACTGATATCATAAAAACGGAATAGCAGTCGCGAAAGGGTAGACTTGCCCGCCCCTGATGTCCCGACCACGGCCACGGTTTCACCTGCCCCAATCTTGAAAGACACATTGTGCAAAATCTGCCGTTCCTTTTCATAAGAAAAGCAGACATCCTGAAATACGATCTCGGCATGACGGGTGTTTAATGCGATGGCCCCTTTATCATCCTTGATTTCCTGCTGCTCGTCCATGAGCCCGAACATACGTTCCATGTCAGACAATGAGTTCTTGATTTCGCGATAAATGAACCCTAAAAAATTCAAGGGAGCATACAACTGCGTTAAATAGGCCGAAACCAGTACGACATCGCCCACCGTCATGCTACCTTGTACCACCCGGTCTGCCGCCATCCACAACAAAATGGTAATACCCGTGGTAATAATGACGCCTTGGCCAGCATTAAGCAAATTCAGTGAAACCTGGTTCTTGACCGATGAGTCTACCCATTTACCCAGATTTTCATCATAGCGGTTGATCTCGTACGCTTCGTTATTGAAATATTTAACGGTTTCATAGTTGATGAGGGCATCAATAGCTTGGGTATTCGCCATGCTGTCCAGGCTGTTCATGCGCCGGCGCATGACCATGCGTTTTTCTGTCACGGTAAACGTAAACAGGATATAAGCAACGATGGTTAGCATGGTCACCCCTGCAAACCAGACATCGTAACGCCACAGCAAAATGCCCATGACCATCAGCAACTCAAGCAAGGTAGGCAAAATATTGAACAGGGTAAAATTCAATACAAAGCCAATGCCCTTGGTTCCCCGGTCTATATCCCGGCTAAGCCCCCCCGTTTGACGCAACAGGTGAAACCGCATGGACAGGCCAAACAGGTGTTCAAATATGGTTTTGGCAATTTTACGAATGGAGCCCTGTGTTACCTTGGCGAACAGGGCATCCCTAAGTTCACCAAAAAGACTGCTTGAAATACGCGCAAAGCCATAGGCCAGCAAGGCGGCCACCGGTAAAACCAGCGCATTGGTTGGCATGCTTAGCTGATCAACAATATCTTTCAGGAAAATAGGCAAGGCCACGCTGGCCACTTTGGCCAGAACCAGACACAACAAGGCAAAGCCAACACGCCATTTGAATTGCCAGACATAAGGTAATAAGGATAATACGACGCCAAAACTGATTTTTTTAGACGCTGGTTTCTGTGGATTCTGCTCTGATTGAATTCTCATATATATTCTTGTAACAACGGACCCATCTTATTTTCTGTTCCGCATCAAGACTGCGTAAAGGCTGGGCAAGATGACAACCCGTTTCATCCCTGTAACGACATCGGTCATAAAAAAAACAACCCCTGGGCAAGTGGCGGTTACCCGGCAATTCGGGTAAATCAACCGGCCCGTTCATGGTGAAGCTGCCTGTCATATCGGGGACGGCCTCAAGCAAAAGTTCGGTATAGGGATGAGCCGGTTTTTGCAATACGCCTGCCGTAGGACCCAGCTCGACTATTTGCCCCAGATACATAACCGCCATCCTTTTGCTCATATGCTTTATAACAGAAACATTATGGGAAATCAGGATATAACTCAGATTTCTGGCTTTTTGCAAATCATTGAGCAAATTCAGAATTTGCGCCTGAACCGAAATATCCAGTGCCGAGGTGGGCTCATCCAGCACAATAATATCAGGATTAGGTGCCAGGGCACGCGCAATGGCAATCCGTTGGCGTTGTCCGCCTGAAAACTCATGCGGATAACGGTCCATATACTCTTCACGCAAGCCTACCTGCACGGCAAGATCACCTGCTATTTTACGCAATTGCGCCCTTGAGTGGCCACCCTGGACATGAATGGGCTCGGTAATGACTTTCCAGACGGGCAAACGCGGATCCAGCGAGGACTGCGGGTCCTGGAACACAATCTGGATATTGGGTTTAGCGCTGGCAGTATGCCAGCTTACCTTGCCACGGGTAGGTGGCAGCAACCCCATCAACACCTGGGCAAGCGTACTTTTGCCACAACCCGACTCCCCCACAATACCCAGGGTTTCACCTGCGCTGGCATGCAGGTCTATGCCATTCAGGACATGCGCGATTGACTTGACCTGCCCCAACCAGTTTTTTTGTACGGGAAAATGAACATGCACATCATTCAGTGAAACAAGACGATTATCGGGCATTGCGTTCATCCTCTTCCTGCACAATCCAGCAGGCAACTTTATGAGACGGATCTGACGTTAAAGGTAATAAATCCGGGACATTGCGACAAATATATTCCTTGCGCCCGCAACGGTTCATGAATGAACAGCAAGCGGGCAATTGCGCCAGATCGGGCACTTGCCCACCAATCGTTTTCAGGGGAGTGCCCGGTTTTACATTTTCAGGTAAACCGGCCAGCAAACCTTGCGTGTAAGGGTGTCTTGGTTGTTTTATCACGTCACGGGTCAGACCATCTTCCACCACAGCGCCCGCATACATGACATACACCCGCTCACAAAACTGTGACACCACTGCCATATCGTGAGTGATCAGCAAAATGGCCGTACCGGTTTTACGGGCCCGCTCCCTGAGCAAGAGCAAAACCTGCTTTTGCACGGTCACATCCAAAGCCGTTGTCGGCTCATCGGCAATCAATAGCTTGGGCTCACAGGAAAACGCCAGGGCAATCATAATGCGCTGGCGCATGCCGCCTGACAGTTCAAAGGGATAACTGTCAAAAACCCGCTCGGGATCGGCAATATACATTTCCCGCAACAAGCCCAGGGTTTTCTCCCTGGCCTTTGCCCTGCTGATGGATTGATGCTGCAAAATCACATTAATGATTTGCTTGCCCACCTTCATGACTGGGTTCAGGGCCGTCATGGGTTCCTGAAAAATCATGGATACTTCGCTGCCCCGGATAGCCCGCATTTCTTTTTCACTCAGTGCCAGGATATCTTTACCCGACTGACGTATGGTGCCGCGCGTCACCCGATAACTGTCAGACGGGATCAATCGCATGCCCATCATGGCACACACCGATTTCCCCGAACCCGACTCTCCCACCAGTCCGACAATTTCACCGGCCGCGACCTGCAGGGTAACCCCGTTCAGCGCCTTGACCGCCCCTTTGTAAATAGGAAACTCGATATGCAGATTTTCTACACTGAGTACCAGTTCATCTGTCTGGCCAGCCTGATTACCTTGCATTACTTCACCTTCTGTTTGGGATCCAGCATGTCGCGCATCCCATCACCCAACAAATTAAAACCAATGGCCGTTATCAAAATGGCCAGGCCGGGAAAGGTGGAATACCACCACTGGTCTATCAGGAAATTACGTCCGGCAGAAACCATGGCGCCCCATTCGGCCGTGGGCTGTTGTGCACCCAAACCAATAAACCCCAATGCCGCAGCCATCAAAATGGCATTGCCAATATCCAGCGTGGTTTGCACGATAATGGGAGGCAAAGCATTTCTGATCACGTGCCACTGCACAATATGGCGGCGACTGGCACCGAAGGTTTGTGCCGCTTTGACATACACCATTTCACGGATACCCAGTGTTTGCCCCCGGGCAAGCCGGACATAATACGGAATGCGCACCAAAGTAATGGCCAGCATGGCATTGAACAGACTGGGGCCTAATGCTGCAGCCAAAGCCATGGTCAAGACCAAAGAAGGTATCGACAGCATGACATCCATGATACGCATGATGATCGTATCTACCCATTTGCCAAAAATACCCGAAAAACAGCCAATAATGGTACCGATGAAACTGGCCACAAAAGCCACAAACAAACCGACACCAATCGATTGTTGCCCACCGTACAGAACCCGGCTGAAAATATCGCGCCCCACTTCATCGGTGCCAAAAAAATGAGCCATTGAAGGCGCCTGCAAGCGTGCACGCAAATTGATGACATCGGGATTGTACGGGGCCAGGACAGGTGCGAGCAATGCCGACAGGCACATGAAAATAATAATACCCAGCCCAATCATGGTCATCGGACTGCGCCGTAACTGGTACCAAAAATAGGAACTTCTGTGTTTAAGTGATGCAACCATCGCCCTCATTAACCCACCTCTTTAATGCGTGGATCAATAATCAAATACAGCAAATCCACCAACAGGTTCAACAACACGTATACAAAAGAAACCAGCACGGCAAACCCCATCACCGCCGGAAAATCCAGCGCCTGGATCGAGTTAACCACATACAGCCCCATACCGGGCCAGCTGAAAACGGTTTCCGTCAGCACCGCGCCATATAACAAATCCCCCAAGGCCAGGCCCAGCACGGTTACCGAAGGTATCAGGGCATTGGGCAAGGCATGCCTGAGAATGACCTGCCATTTAGGCAAGCCATAAGCTTTGGCAGTGCGGATATAATCTTCACTTAACTGCTCTAGCATGGAAGAGCGAATCTGCCTTGAAACCACGCCAAGATGCACAAAACTTAAAGTAATGGCCGGCAATACAATATGCTTTAGTGCACTGTAAAAAGTGTTCATCTCTCCGGCCAGCAGCGAATCCACCAAATAAAAGCCGGTTACTAATGGAGGAACCGGCAGCCCTTGGCTGATTCGTCCGCCTGCCGGCAACCAGGACAGGTGCCCATAGAAAATGATAATCAACCCCAAGCCAAGCCAAAAGGCCGGCATGGAAATCCCCATGACCGAAATGGTTCTGGCGATTTGGTCAATCCACTTGTTTTTATAAACCGCTGACAGCACGCCTAGTGGCACACCCATTAAAATGGCCAGCATCAGGGAAACCAGGGCCAGCTCCATCGTTGCCGGGAAAAATGCCAGCAAATCCTGTAATACCGGCCGGCCGGTGCGGATTGACGTACCCAGGTCGCCCTGTAGCAGTCCTTTCAGGTATAACCAGTACTGCTCATACAAGGGAAGATTCAGGCCCAGTTTTTCACGAATCGCGTCAACCATGGCTTCGCTGGCCCGGTCGCCCGCGATGAGACGGGCCGGGTCACCGGGAATCAGGTGAGAAACAATAAATGTAATCACCGAAACGCCCAGCACGACAAAAACAAGACCGACAAGCCGTTTGAAAATAATTTGAAAAACCGACATACCCGGTATCCATCAGCAAAAACGCCCGTTAAACGAGCGTTTTGCCTGTTAGTTAGCGTTAATTAAAAACCTGTTCATTCCTTGCTGATATCACGCACGTTATAGACATCATCAAGCATGGGATTATACGAAAAGCCTTTTACATTATCACGTAAACCAATTTCTTCACTTTTCTGGAAGAGATAAGCGTAGGCAAAATCATCCAGTACCAGTTTCTGAGCTTGTTGATACAGTTTGGTCCGTTCTGCCTGGTCACTGATTTCAGCCGCCTTGCGAACCAGCTTATCGACTTCAGGGTTTGAATAGAAAGAACGGTTACCGGGCAAACCACCTTTTTCAGAGTCGAACCAGTAATTCATGAACATGTACGGATCGGCAAAGTCGGGACTCCAGTTACCAATGGCAATATCAAACTCACCTTTACCCAGACGATCCCTCATGGTGGCATTGGCCAGCTTTTCAAGTTTGACATTAACACCCAGGGCTGCCAGGTTTGCCTGTACCGTAAGGGCAATAGGCTCCCAGTTGGCATCACGATTTGAATACAGTAAGGTCAGGTTTTGTTTACCCAGGTTGGCTTTGGCAAAACTGGCCTTGGCAGCCTCCAGGTCCTGTTTGAAATCAGGATTGGAATCATCATACGCCCACATGCCATCGGGAATAGGCCCTTTCAGCTGCTTACCCTGATTGCTCAACACTCCCTCAACAATACCTTGGTAATCTATCGCTGCGGAAACGCCCTTACGGGCATCCAGGTTAGCCAACGGTCCGGTTTTATTATTCAGATATAAGTAGGTCACCAATAAAGAAGGAACCTGTTCAAAATGCACACCGGGTTTGCTTTTCAGGGATTCGATCTGGTCAACAGGCAACTTGGCCACGATATCCAGGTCTCCATTTTGCAATTGCAGGCGCTGGGCTGATGCATCCGGGATGATTTTCAAAAGCACCTTGTCCAGAACAGGCTTTTCACCGCCGTAATGGGGGTTGCGTTCTAGCTGGATGGATTGGCCCTTATCCCACTTGGTCATTTGGTAGGGACCTGAGCCAG
>CAZPNE010000062.1:0-9106 GCA_964588255.1 uncultured Advenella sp.
GGTGCCAATCCGGCAAAACTGTCTTTGTTGTCCAACCAGACCCAGTTCATGTTTGACAACCTGGCTTCATCCTTGCCCCTGATCAATGAAGGACAGGTTAAGGCACTGGCCGTCACTACCAAAAATGCCACACCATTTTTGCCAGACACGCCCACTATGGAAGCGGCTGGTATCAAAGACTTTGATATTGGCACCTGGTTTGGTGTATTTGCCACCGGTGGCACCCCCGAACCCATTATCAACAAATTGAACAAAGCTTATAGTAATGCCATGAATGATCCGGCCGTGCAAAAACAGCTTAAGACCATGGGTTCCAATACCAAACCCGGTACTGCACAGGAATTTGCCGATTTCGTCAATTCAGAGCATAAAAAGTACAAGGAAATTGTTGAAATTTCGGGTGCAACCATTAACTGATTAGCCACAAAGCTGGCTCACTGACAAGCAGCCAAAGCTGCTTTAATCAGTGAGCCATACAGCCTGTTTTATTGCTCACCGGCATACACAAATTTGCCATCCTTGATCGTGCCCATAACAGCAGCACGGGTATCAAAACCCTGGTGATCACGGGGCGTAATATTTAACACGCCATTGGGAACAATCAAGTCTTTGGTGTTTTCAATTTCATCACGCAGGGCATTCCTGAACTCGACCGTTCCCGGCTTGATACCCTTTTTAATCACGCGTGACACGGCCTTGTCAGCCACAATCCAGGCACCCCAGGCATCACCGGCAAATTGAGTTGCCGTATTTGGGCCGTATTTGGCCTCATAACGTTCGGTAAAATTCATGGCGACTTCCTTGACTGGATTACTGTCTGGCAAGCCGCGGGCAACGACACCCGGACCTGTTGGAAACAGGGTTCCTTCAACTGACTTGCCACCCACCTGAAGAAATTCAAGCGTACCAATGCCATGGGTTTGATAAATCGGGTTCTTGTAACCACGGTCCTTCAGGGTTTTTTCAGGCAATACGGCAGGCGTGCCGGCACCGGCCACCAAAATGGCATCGGGTTTGGCGGAAATCAATTTCAGGGCCTGGCCAACAACCGATGAATCAGTACGCTGAAAAGATTCTCGGGCAACGACTTCAATCCGGCCATCAAGGCGTGACGTAAATTCTTTCCACCAGTTTTCACCATAAGAATCGGCAAAACCGATGAAGCCAACGGTTTTATATCCTTTCTTGATCATTTCATCAATCAGGACATCAGCCATCAGACCATCATTCTGGGGCATTTTGAACACCCAGCGACGGCCTGGGTCATCAGCAGGCTCTACAATCGAGCTGGAAGCAGCCAGTGCGATCAGGGGTGTTTGGGTTTCTTTTAAGACATCCAGCAAAGCCAGCGCGGCGGCGGTTGTATTGGGACCAATAATGATATCCACTTTATCTTCCGAAGTAAGCTTGCGCACATTTCTTACTGCCTTGCTAACATCGGTACCATCATCAAGAATAATATATTTGGCTTTTTCTCCGCCCAGTGTCTCTGGCCATAGCGTCATGGCATTTTGAGACTGTATGCCAATGGCGGCGGCAGGACCGGTAGCCGATACATTCACACCCACCACTACTTCAGCCTGACTGGCAGAAGTAAAGGCAAATGCAACCATGATTCCAGAGAATAGAATTTTCTTCTTCATTGCAAATATTATCCTAAGTTTTACAAATTGCTGGTATTCGGGGCTTTTTGCGCCCCTAATTACGATTGGCGGCAAGCACCGGTTTTTACCGAAGCCTGTACCGTATTATCGGCCGCCATGACACCAGGATGAATTTTCTTAGCCATTTCATTGGCCAGCAAACGAATCGCCTGTTGCTGCCCATCCACGACGGCAGCGGCATCTTTTTGAATAACAGGGACACTGATTCGTGTTTGGCAAATCCATGAAGTAAGGGCGCCCGATGTTGGCTTAAGCGTCCATACTACATCAAGAATCGCGCGATTACCCGGCATCAGGTCAAACTGCTGCACATTGGTTTGAACTATCCAGACCGGCAATGAACCCGGCACAACCGGCAGGTTCTGCACATTAATGGCGCCCAGCTGACCAGCCAGATAAAATGACAGGGACTGGCCAATTTCATCAGACAAAGAACCAGCCCAACGGGCCGCATTCAGGGCATAAATAACCTGCGGTTCAGCCGGATTGCGCACCATCAACTGAGGCCTGTCTACGGACTCGGGAATTTGCGGTAACGCAATTTGTAATCCTAGTGGCGCATTGCCCATGACCGTGGCGACCTGCGTTTGAGGCTGTAATGAATAATACTTAACCTCCGGTGCGGAAGCGCAGCCAGCGATTAAGCTGACAACCGCCCCGGTCCCCAGGAAACAGGCAATTCTTTTCAAAATAGCGTGATGTTGTTGCATAAGTTTTATGATGAATTATTCCATAAACGGTATTTGATCTTTCTGCCTGCCCCTGATCACTGAAGAGGGCTCAGCCTGCAGAAAATCGCTCATTGCACGAAATGACCGCATGGTGCGCGTCAACTCCCTGAGCATGGTACGCACCTCGGACATTAAAGCACCATCCGGACGAATGGTGCCATCCATGCTATTAACCAGTTTATCTGCCCCGTTCAGTGAGCGGGTAGCCTGACGCAAGGCCTTGTTCACTTCAGGCATGGTCTTGCTGTCCAGATTATCAACCAGTTTGGACACCCCTTGCAAGGCGCTGTCCAATGATTTTCCCATTGAATCCAGGGGAAGATCCTTGAGCTTGCGGATAATCTGGTTCAGGTTCTCCTGAATTTGATCAAAGCTCCCCCCCACCGTGGGAATAATGAACGGGTCTTGCGACAAATCCGGTTCTGACAAAGGCGGTTCATCAGGAAAATAATCCAGGGCAACATACAGTTGGCCGGTAAAAATATTGGCAAAGCGCAATTGCCCCCTTAAACCACTGGCAAAAAATTCTTTTATTTCTTCAACTCCAATCACTTTTACATTGTTACCAGACGATTTTTTACTGTTCAGCACCACACCCAGCCGGTTTTCATAAACAATGGCATCTACTACAGCGAAGCTTTCCTTGCTCTTAGCATCATACTCAAGACTAATGGCACGCACTTCACCCAAATTAATCCCTTTAAAATCAAGAGGTGCTCCTGCCTGTAGGCCCCTTACCGAATTGCTGAATCTCATGCGAACCGGATAGGTCTGGCCATGCGGATCAGACATGGCGCGTTCCTCGGTATTTTCCAGCAAAAAAACAGAATTGGGCTGGGCAAGCCTGCTTTCCTGTCCATGCTTGCCAGGTGGATCGGCAAAGGCGACACCACCACTTAACAATGAAACCAGAGATTGGGTTTTGAAATTCAGGCCGCTGGCACCCAGTGAAAAATCAAGGCCACTGGCATTCCAGAAACGGCTATTTTCCGTCACGAACTGGTCATAGGGAGAGTCAATAAAAATAAGTATATTAACGGCCTGACCATCTTTGCCAAGCTGGTAATTGATAATCTGTCCCACTTGAATGCGTCGATAATACACCGGGGAGCCCAGATCCAAGGAACCCAGATTTTGGGCATTCAACACAAACTTTTTGCCAGGACGGTTACTTGAAATCTCCGGGGGATGCTCCAAACCAATAAATTCATCGGTATCAACCGGCTCTTTCTCATTATCATCAGGCACATCAACACCAATATACGAACCCGACACCAGGGTTCCCAAACCGGATACCCCACTAACGGTAAGGCGGGGTCTGACCACCCAAAAACGGGTTCCTTCCTGCATCAGGAATTCACTTTCATTGGAAAGGCTGACATTAACCTGCACTCCATTTCTATCCGGGGTAAGGCCAATTTTGTTCACATGCCCAATCACGACATCCTTGTAGCGGACCTGCGTTTTTCCAACCTCAAGCCCTTCGGCCGTTTTGAATATAATGCTGGCTTCCGGTCCCTGCTCCATATAATCACGGACTAGCAATGACAGGCCCACAATGGCGGCAATAAAAGGAACCAGCCAGATCCATGAGATGTTTTTCCCTTTTTTCTGGCTGACTACCGGTTCTTTGACAATAGGTGGTTTTATCCCATTTACCGCAGATGAATTATTTGCCGCAGATGTATCAATCGTCTTTTGAGGGTGTGATTGCTTGTCTTCAGACTCAGACATTTTTTGTTTTCCGCATAATTAACGCCATGAATAAACCGGTAACTTTACACAAACTGCTTCATTGAAATGTGGGTGCCGTTTCTGCCGGCTCAAAGTCTTCCTGCTCAATGCCGTCATCGACACAGTCCCACCCTTCCCTGATATCAAAACTTTGAGCTGACAACATGGTAAAAACAACCACCAGGCCAAAAGCAGTCGCGCCATGCCCAGGCATGACACTCATCAAACTACCAAAATTGGCCAGCGCTGCCAGCAATATCACCACGAAAACATCCAGCATGGACCATTGCCCGATATATTCAACAATTTGGTACAAGCGGGTATGCTGTTGCTGGACGGCATGACTGCCCGATTTATCATTGAAGTATAAAACCAGCATAATAACAATTTTGCTAATGGGTACTACAACACTGGCCACAAAAACAATCAATGCCAGGTCCCATGAACCCAACTCCCAAAGCTGAAGCACACCACCCAGAATAGTATGTCCACTGGAGCCTAGCAAGGCATCTATCACCATCACCGGATACAGGTTGGCTGGCACATAAAAAACAATAGCCGCTGCCAGCAGGGCCAGGGTTCGGGATTTATGTTTAGGTTTACGATAATGAACGATAGCATTGCAACGGTTGCAGCGCCCTGTTGCTTGATGGCTCACGCTAACCTGTGAACAAACTTCACAGGCAAGTACGTATTGTGCTGCATGCGGGTTAACCGGCAAATCATTGGCTACCCCTTGTTCTTGCGCCAGTTGCCAGATTTTTCGGGAATTGAGTTTGTTCAGGAAAGTTAACAAAAAGGTCAGTACGGCAAACGCCCACAAGCCCGCTTCGGGTTCCAGGGAGGCCATATCGGCAAGCTTTACCACCGCCACCAGCACACCCAGCATGAAAACCGGGATCATGGACCATGGTTTACACAGCCATGTAAGTCGGGAAAAAGTACGCAAACCAGGAGGGAATTTCTTCTTGTACAGAAAAGACAGAATCCACGTTAGCAGGCTTAATTGAAGCAGCGGAACCACGAAACCCACCATCAAACACATGAATGCAACCAGAGGAAAGCCCTGCCCCCAGGTTACCTGTATAGATTGAAGAAACGTGGCACTACGGGACATACCGGCAGAGGAAAGCGTGGCAACCGGCATAATATTGGCAATAAGGAAAACCCATAATGCCGCTACTGACAAGGCTAGCCAGGCATTGACATTAAATTTTCCCTTTTGTAGCAGAATAGTACCGCAGCGTACGCATGAGGCGCGTTGGCGCTCATGCAGCTGCGGTTTTACATGAAGCTGCCCACAATGATGACAAGCCAGCCTGATTGCCGAATCCCGCATCAGGAAACAAGCACCTCTTCCTTGTGTTCTGGATCATTGGCTTTTGAACCGGGCTCCTCAAAAGACAGGGAAACCTGTCCATCCTTGGCATCTACGCGCACAGAACCCCCGTTGGCAAGTTTGCCAAACAGCAACTCGTCGGCCAGGGCGCGGCGAATGACATCCTGAATAAGCCGCTGCATTGGCCTTGCCCCCATAAGCGGATCAAAACCTTTATCGGCCAGATAGGCACGCAGTTCATCGGTAAAGGTAACCTCTACCCGTTTCGCATGCAGCTGCTCTTCGAGTTCAATCAGGAATTTATCCACGACACGCAGAATAATATCTTTATTGAGGGCGGCAAAAGGAATAATTGCATCAAGACGATTGCGGAATTCAGGGGTAAAGAGCCGCTTGATTTCAGCCATTTCATCACCCACCTGACGAGAAGCGGCAAACCCGATAGTAGGTTTATTCAGCATTTCAGCGCCTGCATTGGTGGTCATGATCAGGATAACACTCCTGAAATCAGCCTTGCGGCCGTTGTTATCAGTCAGGGTGCCGTGATCCATGACCTGCAACAGGATATTGAAAATATCCGGATGCGCTTTTTCTATTTCATCAAGCAGCAATACACAATGAGGTTGTTTGGTAATGGCTTCGGTTAAAAGACCACCCTGATCAAATCCGACATAACCAGGAGGCGCCCCAATCAGTCTGGAAACCGCGTGACGTTCCATGTATTCTGACATATCAAAACGAACCAGCTCAACCCCCAGGGTAAAGGCCAGTTGCCTTGCCACTTCGGTTTTACCCACCCCAGTAGGGCCTGAAAACAGGAATGAACCAATTGGCTTGTCGGGTTTACCCAAACCAGAACGCGACATTTTAATAGCCGCCGCCAAGGCGGTAATGGCATCGTTCTGCCCAAACACCACGGTTTTCAAATCCCGCTCAAGCGTGGCTAGTTTGTTTCGGTCATCGGTAGAGACACTTTGTGGTGGAATACGTGCCATTTTCGCAACAATGGCTTCCACTTCTGCCTTGCCAATCACTTTTTTCTGGCGTGATTTAGGTAGCAATCTTTGTGCCGCTCCCGCTTCATCAATCACATCAATGGCCTTGTCTGGCAAGTGACGGTCATTAATGTGACGGGCAGAGAGTTCAGCCGCGGCAACCAGAGCGGGCGATGAATAACGCACACCATGATGCTCTTCAAATTTGGATTTCAGGCCTCGCAGGATCTGGATGGTTTGCTCTACAGTAGGCTCAACGACATCCACTTTCTGGAAACGACGTGACAAAGCGTGGTCTTTTTCAAAAATACCCCGATACTCTTTATAGGTTGTCGCTCCCATGCAACGCAATTTACCGGAAGACAAGGCAGGTTTAAGCAGGTTGGAAGCATCCATGGTGCCACCGGAAGCCGAACCGGCACCAATAAGCGTATGGATTTCATCAATGAACAGCACCGCATTCTCGTGTTCTTCCAATTGCTTGAGAACCGCTTTCAGGCGTTGCTCGAAATCTCCACGGTACTTGGTGCCTGCCAGCAATGCCCCCATATCAAGGGCATAAACCCGGGCGGATGAAAGGATATCAGGGACATCACTGTTTTCAATTCTTAATGCCAGGCCTTCGGCAATGGCTGTTTTGCCAACCCCTGCCTCACCCACCAACAAAGGATTGTTTTTACGGCGACGGCATAAAATCTGAATGACCCGTTCAATTTCCGGGTCACGCCCGATTAGCGGATCTATCTTACCTTCCTGCGCATTGGCGTTAAGGTCTTGCGCATACAACGCCAGAGGAGATTTGTCAAAATCACTCGGTTCGCGCGGATTTGCCACCGTTTCTTCATTGCGCTCTTCCTTGGGCGGAGGCAATTTGGAGATACCATGCGAAATATAATTGACCACATCAAGCCGGGTTATGTTTTCTTCTTGCAGGAAGAAAACCGCATGAGCGTCTTTTTCGCTGAATATGGCCACCAGCACATTGGCACCTGTAGCCGGATTCTTGTTATTCCCGTTTGATGACACATGCATGATCGCACGCTGGATCACCCGCTGGAAACCCAACGTGGGTTGGGTGTCCACATCTTCTTCACCCGGTACGACAGGCGTATTTTCATTGACGAATTTACGCAGTTTTCCACGCAAGGATTCAATATCGGCATCACAGGCCTTGAGCACGTCAAGTGCAGCGGCATTGTCCAGCAGGGCAAGCAATAAATGCTCAACCGTAATGAACTCGTGACGTGATGATCTGGCATCAACAAATGCCATATGTAAGCTTACTTCCAATTCTTGAGAAATCACATCATCCTCCGATACTTCTTTAAACTGCCAAACACTACTTCACGTAGACTCATTATGACTCAAGAGGTTCCATTACGCACTGCAAAGGGTGCTGGTTGGAACGTGCATACTGGGCCACCATGGCCACTTTGGTTGCTGCCACATCTTTAGGATAAACACCACAAACCGCTTTACCTTCATGATGCACTTTCAACATGATTAAAGTAGCATCTTCTTCAGATTTTGCAAAAAATTTTTGTAAAACCGCAACAACAAAATCCATTGGCGTGTAATCATCATTAAGCAACAACACTTGATAAAAAGGCGGTGGCGCCAGTTTTGCCTTTTGCGTCTCGGTAACTAATCCAGATTGTTGCCCCATTATCTACTCTTGAAAAAACATGTACAAATAAAACAATATTGTAAACATGATTCTGCCTGTTATTTCACTTATCTACAAATAATAGACGTAATCGGTAATTTCCACTATTGACTGACTGTCGCTTTAAACGCATTATTTAGATACACTTTAGCGCAAGTGGATAACAAAACCACGCTTAAGTGTGCTAAGGATAAGGTTATTTTTTTATCCGAATATGTTTCATTTTTCATCAAGGGCAGTAGATATGTCAGAAACAACAGAATCAAACATTCAAGGGGACGGACAAAAACAGACGGGAACCGTCAAATGGTTCAACGATGCCAAAGGTTTCGGGTTCATTACCCCTGATGGCGGAGGAGAAGATCTTTTTGCTCATTTTTCATCTATTCAGATGAATGGCTTTAAAACCCTTAAAGAGGGTCAAAAAGTTTCTTTTGAAATTGCCCAGGGCCCCAAAGGCAAACAAGCCTTAAGCATTACTGAAGCTTGACTGGACACACATAATGCAACGCCTCAAATTAATGGGACAGCAATGTCCCATTAAATGTTTTTTTTACATCACCCTCGTACTATGTGTTTTTCTTCTGTGTGTGTCACCCAGCCATGCTGAAAATACAACGCTCCTGAAAACCCATAGCCTTTCCATCAATAACATCAATATTACCGCTGAAATAGCCGATACCCCTGAAACGCGCATGAAAGGACTCATGTATCGCAAGGAAATGCCGCCTGATCACGGCATGCTGTTTGTCTTCGAAGAAAGCCAGCCGCTATGTTTCTGGATGCGCAACACGTATCTTCCACTGGCTATTGCCTTTACGGATGAACAGGGAAAAATCCTGAATTTTCATGAAATGCTGCCACTACGCGATAAAAATCACTGCTCGGCAGGCCCGGCAAAGTACGCGCTGGAAATGAACCGGCACTGGTTCAGGGACAACAATGTCAAGGAACAGGATATCATACGGTTCTTGCCC
>CAZPNE010000063.1:0-9032 GCA_964588255.1 uncultured Advenella sp.
ATCAAGCCGCAACCGATCTTATCCGGATCGACCTTTGCGGTATATCCCGTTTTTTTAGTTATTCATTTTTTATTAAAATATCCTTTGCGTAAAAGCTAACAATGAATCAATAACAGAAGGAGATAATAATGAGCACTGAAACATTCACCCCTTGGGATAACCCAATGGGCACGGCCGGTTTTGAATTTATTGAATATACCGCCCCCGACCCTGAAGCCTTGGGCAAAGTGTTTATCGCTTTAGGCTTTAAAGCCATTGCAAAACACCGTACCAAAAACGTCACCTTATACCGTCAAGGCGAAATAAATTTTCTTATCAATGCCGAGATAAATTCTTTTGCCCAGCGGTTTGCCCGTCAGCACGGTCCTTCCATATGCGCCATTGCCTTTCGGGTTCAGGATGCCGCCAAAGCCTATCAACGCGCGCTGGAGCTGGGTGCCTGGGGTTTTGATTCACAAAGCGGCCCGATGGAATTGAATATTCCTGCCATTAAAGGCATTGGTGACTCACTGATCTATCTGGTTGACCGCTGGAAAGGCAAAGACGGACACGGTGGTATTGGCGACATCAGTATTTATGATGTCGACTTTGAACCCATCAATTATGAGACCGCCAGCGAAGACCTGAATCACAAAGGTGCCGGCCTGCAAATTATTGACCACCTTACCCATAACGTTCATAAAGGTCGCATGCAGGAATGGGCCGAGTTTTATGAGCGCCTGTTCAACTTCAGGGAAATCCGTTATTTTGATATTGAAGGAAAAGTAACCGGCGTCAAGTCCAAGGCAATGACCTCTCCTTGTGGAAAAATCCGCATCCCGATTAACGAGGAAGGCACCGAAGAAAAAGGGCAGATTCAGGAGTATCTGGACTTATATCATGGCGAAGGCATTCAGCACATTGCCCTGGGCACCCACAATATTTATGAAACGGTAGAAGCCCTGAGGAAAAACAACTTGAAATTCCTGGATACGCCCGACACCTATTATGAGATGCTGGACCAGCGCCTGCCTAATCACCAAGAAGATCTTGCCCGCCTGCAGAAAAACCGGATCCTTCTGGATGGTGGCCCCAATAACGACCTATTACTGCAAATTTTTACCGAAAACCAGATTGGTCCCATTTTCTTTGAGATTATTCAGCGTAAAGGCAATGAAGGGTTTGGTGAAGGTAACTTCAAGGCGCTTTTTGAATCCATTGAGTTGGACCAGATGCGCCGGGGTGTACTCAAACCGGCTAATTAAATATCCTGGCCATTATTGAATCAAAATACTTTCGGCCTTGGCAGTAACTTCTTGACCCATGGCCGAAAGCACATCTGACGCCTGATCCCATTGGTGCCAATATAAAGGCACATCAATGTATGCATTGGCTATCACACTCACCAAATCATGATGATCGGTATCCTTCAACAAGGTATGCGGCACCATTCCATACCCCAAGCCCAAACGAATCGCATCGGTAAACGGCTCGGAAGCCGGAATGTAATGACATGAGCATTCATTTTGAGACATCCCCAAATATTTTTGCAGAAATTTTTCTTGCAACAAATCATGGCGGTCAAAAATCAGGGTTGGCGCCAACTTTGCCGTTTCCCTGTTGAAGCCACTTGAGAACCAGCGAAGCCTGAAAGCCTGGCTTGCCATCATAAAATAACGCAAATTCCCCAGAAAACGACTGGAACAGCCTCTCATTGCTTGCTGGTGTGATGAGAGCGCAGCAACAACTCGCCCCTCTTCCATATGCCGATGCGTCAAATCCTGATCAATTAACTGTATATTGAGCAAGATCCGGTTTTTAATGACAAACGCTGAAATGGCGGGCATGAACCACGAACCTATTGAATCATTATTAAGTGAAATATTCAATTCAAGAAACTGCTTGTCTGATGGCGAAAACTCCCGTTGAAAATCCTTTAGCAATAACTCCCTCTTCCTGACAAACTGAGCCAGTTTCATGCCTTGCCGCGTTACAACACAAGGCCTGGTTCGCTGGACCAAGGGTGATCCCAAGGCATTTTCAAGCGCACGCATGCGTTGTGATATGGCAGCAGGCGTAATATTCAGTTTTTGCGATGCGGCCTCAAAACTACCCGTTTCCAAAATAGCCATAAATGCCATTATCTGCCGCGGATCAAAATCCTGTCTCATCGGCCCACCTTAAATAATATTTAATATATATAAAATAAATTAAATTATATTTAAATATTGATCCGTCCACTGCATACTTAATACCCCTTAACCATTTTAGAACCCATTATTTCCATGAACGCTCTCCTGGCAGGATTCCTGCTTTCTTTTTCACTGATTATGGCTATTGGGTCACAAAATGCATTTATTCTCCGTCAGGGGCTGAAGGTGGAGCATATTTTCTGGGTCTGCCTGATTTGCGCCATCTCTGACGCCATGCTGATCGGGATTGGCGTAGCCGGATTCAGTCTGGTTTTGTCCCAATCGGATTTCTGGCTGGCTACCATCCGCTATGCCGGTGCTGCTTTCCTGTTTTTTTATGGTCTGATGAATTTCATTTCTGCCTTCAAGGGGCAAAGCAGCCTTAATGCCAGTCAGGTCAATACACCCAACAGCCTGAGAAAAACATTGTTGATATGCCTGGCCTTTACCTGGCTGAATCCGCATGTATACCTGGACACCCTGCTTTTGATTGGCTCTGTTTCTACCCGCTACCCCGGCCAGGGCCTGAACTTTTTTATTGGCGCCAGCCTGGCTTCCCTTTTGTTTTTCTTTTCATTGGGCTATGGTGCCCGTTTGTTGCAACCTTTGTTCAAAAGGGCAAGGGCCTGGCAAATACTGGATATAGGCACCGGTATAATCATGTGGTCGATTGCGATTTCATTAATCAGGACACTTTCAATTTTTCAGGAAAGCGTTTCATGAACTTGTTCACTTTTTCAGAAACCACAAAAGCGCAATAAGGCTGATTGGGGTTACGGGCAAAATAATTATCATGGTAGTCTTCGGCCGGCCAAAACCGCGCTTTTGGCAACAACTTGGTAACCACCGGTGAAGCAAGCTGCTCTTGCAACCGTTCTATATGTAAACGGGCAATGGCTTCCTGTTCGGGATTTTGAAAAAAAATGGCCGATGCATACTGAGGCCCCACATCATTTCCCTGACGGTCAGGTGTGGTTGGATCATGTGTTTCAAAAAAAACCGTCAGTAAGTCATCAAAACTGATTTCCTGTGGATCAAATTCAATTTCCACCACTTCAATATGACCGGTATTTTTTTCACATACCTGTTCATAGGTGGGGCTATCTACCTGACCACCACAATAGCCTGATTGCACCCGCAACACGCCACGCAAACGTAAAAATACGGCTTCAGTGCACCAGAAGCAGCCGCCACCCAATACTGCGGTTTCTTTTAATACATTACTCATCCTGCACCCCCTTCAAGTTCAAACTACGAATCCACCGAGCAATAGTCAATGCATCTTCATCGCTAATTTGTGGCTGGGCCGGCATGGGAATGACACCCCAGCGACCACGCCCCCCGTGGCGAATTGCCTGAGCCAGGTAAATTTCAATTTCATCACTGGCTTCCTGATAGCGCTGAGCGATGGCTTTGAAAGGCGGCCCTACCCGGGCCTTGTCTATTTGGTGACAGCCCAGGCAAATTTTTTCCTGCACCAGTTTTGCCCCATCGATCTTCGAAGAAGCGTAAACGGGCGGGACCACGCACACCATGAATAACAAGCTCCACTTACCAACCAAACGCAACATACCCAACCCAAACATGATTAACATTTAAACGATTCAATTTATATACACTGAAATTTCCCGAACATTTACAGGTACACTTTATACTTTTTTACCTGCAACAATGCTATTGTATCCAGAATATTGCCTGGTCCAATTATTTATCATCCATACACAACAGAACCGAAAACATGATCCCATTTCCCGAAATCAATCCTGTTGCCATAGAAATTGGCCCGTTAAAAGTCCACTGGTATGGCCTGATGTACTTAATTGCCTTTGCCTTGGTCTGGATACTGGGCAGATACCGCATTAAAAAAGGCATGATCGACCTCACCCAGCAACGCTTTGAAGACCTGATTTTTTATGGCGTGCTGGGTGTCATTTTAGGTGGCCGACTTGGCTACGTCCTTTTTTACCAGCCTTCTTTCTACCTGTCACACCCATTGGAAATATTCTCGATCTGGGACGGCGGCATGTCTTTTCATGGCGGACTGATTGGTGTTTTACTGGCAATGTATCTGTTTGGGCGAAAAGAAAACAAAACCTTTTTCGAAGTAGCCGACTTCATTGCCCCACTCGTACCGCTTGGACTGGCTTGTGGCCGCCTGGGCAATTTTATAAATGGTGAATTATGGGGACGCCCTGCCGATGTCCCGTGGGCCATGGTCTTTCCGGGCGCTGGCAATCTAGCCCGCCACCCTTCACAGCTTTACCAGATGATGCTTGAAGGCATTCTACTATTTGTCATACTGTGGATTTTTTCAGGCAAGAAAAGGCCGGTTGGTCAAGTCAGCGCCGTATTTCTGATTGGTTACGGTTTTTTCCGGTTTATTGCAGAATACACCCGAGAACCCGACAGCTACCTAGGCATACTTGCACTGGGCTTCAGCATGGGCCAATGGTTATCCATCCCAATGATTCTTGCCGGTATTAGCTTATATACATTTAGCGCAAAAAAACAATTGTAAAAATAAAATCCAAAAAACAAAAAAAGCGGATCTTGTTGTGCAAGATCCGCTTTTTCATTAAATGCCCCACATGTACCGTCTAGGCCGGCACCTCGAACCCTAAGGTCCAAAGATTGGTCACCATCAATAAAGCTTCGGGTTCGTCTAACAAGAGACGCTCACACCTACTTCATAATCCGATAACCTGATGCCATAAGCATAGGTAAGAGATGATAAGCCAAGTCACGAATACCGCAGGGACAACCTTTCGTGTAAATTTATAATACACTAAAACCTGTTTTAGGACCTGAATTTTACAGGCCTTTTAACTCATTAATTCCATCGTCAAGCAAAGCATTGAGTTCATCAATTTTTTTCTTGAAGTCGCCGTATTGTACACCAGCAAATGGCCCATCAACCGCTTTGACCGATAAAAGATCAGATGCCATTTGAATACATGCCATAATCGCGATTCGCTCATTGCTGACCGACGCATTGCCAGCACCTTTTATTTTAAGCATGAGTTGATCTGCATGCTTGACGGCGTCTACCAGCTTTTGCCTTTCTTCAGAAGCACAGGCAAGGGAAAGCTCGCGCCCCAAAATTGATACGTTGACCCTTTCCATTATTTAGCTCCTTCAATAACACCGCCGGGCAAATTGGCAAGTACGTGCTCAACCCGGTCACGCGCTTTTTTTGCTCCTTCACGGAAAGCAGCCAGTTCACTTTTTGCTTTGGCCAAATCAGCCTGTAGCCGGGCAATTTCCTGTTGTGCGCTGTCGAGCTCTGATTTTAACTGAACATTTTCATGCTGTGCCTTGGCTCGGATTTCTCCGACTTCCTGCTCATGATTATCCAGGCGTTGAATAATGCTCTTGAACTCGTCTTCACGGGCCTGAAATTGATCGCGAAATGAGTCACGGGCCTTTTCCGCCAATGACAGGCGTGTGCTAATAGACTCACGCTCAGCCATTAAACTGCGTGATAATTGAACCACTTGCCCGACACGAGCAGCAACTTGATCTAAGTCTTGCAACATAGTGATATCGTATTCAATACAAAAGGCGCATTTACAGGTAAACGCACTGAATTAAAAATAAGGAGAACTTGATTTTACCCTGTATTCAAAACCACAAACCGGATTTTTTAATATTAAGGTATATTAATCTCTCAAGTCCTTTTTCCATTTTGACATCAATAGGATTGCCATGCCATCAATTACCGAAAAATCTTACGAAACAACTCCTTCCATCAATGTGGCTTTTATTGGTTTGGGTGTTATGGGCTTTCCCATGGCCGGCCATCTGGCCAAAGCCGGTCACCAGGTTTGCGTCTACAACCGCACCACTGCCAAAGCCGAAAGTTGGGCTGCCGAGTTTGGCGGATCATGGGCCCCTACTCCGGCACAGGCCAGCAAAGAGGCGGATATTGTTTTTTGTTGCGTGGGCAATGATGATGACCTGCGTAGCGTTGTCCTGGGCGAAACCGGCGCTTTCAGTGGCATGAAACCAGGTGCCGTTTTTGTTGATCACACCACCGCTTCTGCCAATGTAGCACGCGAACTATACCAGCTGGCTAAAGAAAAACAGCTTGAGTTCATTGACGCCCCCGTATCTGGCGGGCAAGCGGGCGCCGTCAATGGTGTGCTTACGGTTATGTGCGGCGGCGAGGCGGCCGTTTTCGACAAAATCCAGGTCGCTGCCAAGCCCTATTCACGAGCTATTACCCTTTTGGGCGAACCAGGCGCTGGGCAACTGGCCAAAATGGTCAACCAGATTTGCATTGCCGGTTTGGTTCAGGGCCTCTCCGAAGCCATTGCCTTCGGAGAGCGTGCCGGTCTTGACATGCATGCGGTATTGGATGTTATTGGCAAAGGCGCTGCTCAAAGCTGGCAAATGGATAATCGCGGCAGAACCATGATTGAAAATAAATTTGATTTTGGCTTTGCCGTAGACTGGATGCGTAAAGATCTTGGACTGGTGCTGGATGAAGCCAAGCGCAATGGTGCATTGCTACCGGTAACGGCTTTGGTTGACCAGTTTTATGCCGAAGTACAGCAAAAAGGGGGTAACCGCTGGGATACCTCCAGCCTTATTTCACGCCTGAAACCGCAATAAGCATTGGTTTCTCAAGAAAAAAAGTCGTGCCATCCTAACAATGGCACGACTTTTTTTACAATTTATTCAAGACGTTAACGCCTGATTAGTGTGAAATAAACGTATTACCATGAGACTGTTTGTATTCAACCAGTTCTTGCATAACCGCTTCATGGGTTTTTGTGCTGTTCACAACAACCGCTGGAGACGATGACTCTTTAGTCAGGCGTTGCTCGACGCTTTGTCCTGCATCAATGCTGGCAGCATTGGACACAAAGGGATAATCGGAATCACTCAGGGCTTGGGCATGTACTGCGCCTGCAGCAATCGTGGTAGCAATAACAAATGCTGTTTTAATGATGTTTTTCATAATAAACTCCAAAATATTAACGATGTTCAATAAAAATCACGTTTCATTCCGCTTTGATAAATCTCGGGAAAGTTGATTTGATGGGTTTATTATGAAGTAGTGTATCGAATAGAAAAATAGCGATTGTTGCAAACATATTTCCATTAATGGAAATATGTTTAGAATATATACCGATTATTAATAATATTAATTATAATTTTAGGCATAATCAATAATGAATCAACAGGAGAACCATTATGAAAGTGCTTGTATGTGGCGCAAAAGGCTTTATAGGTGGAAACATTTCCAGGGCACTGGAAAAGGCAGGACATGAAGTGATTGCCGGCGTATCACCACGACACGCGGGTTCCGTGCCAAATAGTGTAGTAGTTGACTACGCCAAAGATACCACCCCCCAGGCGTGGCTGCCACGACTTGATAATATAGATGTCGTCATCAATGCTGTTGGCGTGCTACGCACATCGCATGCCCGCCCTATTGAGGCCGTGCATCAACATACCCCCATTGCCTTATGGAATGCCTGCACTCAGGCCAATATTAAAAAAGTCATACAAATTTCAGCGCTGGGTGCCGAGACTGGTAACACGCAATATGCCAGCACCAAACGAGCGGCCGACCATCACCTTATTGCCTTGGCGGACAGTGGCAAAATAAGCTACACCATATTACGTCCCAGTATTGTTTTTGGCAAAGGCGGGGACAGCAGCGCACTATTCATGAGTTTAGCCAAACTGCCATTTCTGATTTTGCCCAAACCAGTATTGCGGGCAAAAGTCCAGCCGGTTTCCGTGCTTAATCTGGCTGAGGCTGTAGTAGCCTTGCTGGGGCCTTCCCTGGTTCAACAGGGAATTATCAGCTGCACTGGTGCGGAACCGGTTCTCATGAGTGATTTCATTGCCAGCCTGCGGCAACAATGCGGTAATCGTCCAGCCAGCATTTTGCCCCTGCCTGATAGCCTGAGCACGCTAAGTGCCCGTATGGGAGATCTGGTACCTGGCGTACCCTGGTGCACTGAAACCATGACGATGCTGGCAACTAATAATGAAGACAGTTGCGCAGACTTTCAGGCACTGATTGGCCACACGCCTGTGCATTACAGTGAACTGGTGGCAAATGCCTGGAATACGCAAGGCGCATGACAATACAATTACCTGAACAATAGCTATTGCGGTATTAGGATATTTTTAATAGGGAAAAATAAAATGAGTTTTACATTAATTGCTTATTTGTTTTTATAATAATTCAATTAATGGTGCCCAGGAGAAGACTCGAACTTCCACAGGATTGCTCCCGCTAGGACCTGAACCTAGTGCGTCTACCAATTCCGCCACCTGGGCACTTACATGCGATTTGCTTTTTAGTGCGTTACGCGATGAAGATGAAATTATAATCTCATCATAAAAAAACACAAGCCCTATTTCGGGTTATTTTATGATTTTTTCATTTCTGTTGTTTTCAATGCAATAAAACAACAATTTTAACCATCACAATAAAAAACCGGCTGATGCCATTTGAACAGCACCAGCCAGTTAATGATAAACAAATTACCCGCTATTCAACACCCAACGGGATTTTTGCTTTCTCCGTTTTTTGGATGTTGCTTGCATCTGTTTTTTTGCCACGCCCAGCCTGGGACTTACGCCCGTAGAACTGTCGAGGTCTTGAAAAGCGGGGTTCTGACGGGTTACGAAAAATAATTTTCGACAACTCATTCAGCGCCTGCAAATATACTTCACGTTTGAACTCTATCACCGCATCAAGGGGTACCCAGTACCGGTTCCAGCGCCAGGCATCAAATTCTGGATGATTGGTTGCCCGTAAACTGACATCAGAATCTTTACCTACCAAACGTAATAAAAACCAAATCTGCTTTTGCCCCTTATAATATCCTCGCGACT
>CAZPNE010000064.1:0-9026 GCA_964588255.1 uncultured Advenella sp.
AGGTAGTTCCAGCGTGCACCTCCTGATGTTTTGGGATTGGGCGTAATGACCTGCATGCCGGGTTGGGCCAGATCACCCCAGTCCTTAATATTTTTCGGGTTGCCTTTGCGCACCAGGAAAACAATGGTAGAGGTAAAGGGGGTACTGCTATGGGCAAAGTTCTTTTCCCAGTCGGGATTAAGGCGATTGCTGGTTTTGGCAATCGAATCGATATCAATCGCCAGCGCAAGGGTCACCACATCTGCGTCCAGTCCGTTGGCAACAGAACGGGCCTGTGAACCTGAACCGCCATGGGATTGCTTGATCGTCAGGGTATCACCGGTTTTTTCTGTCCATTGTTTGGCAAAAATATTATCCAGCTCCTGATATAACTCACGGGTTGGATCATAGGAGACATTAAGCAGCGTTATATCCTTTGCACACGCATAAGCAGAGCTCAGTCCCAATATAATGGCAAGGGTGGTCAATTTCGTTTTTTTAAATCCGTGGGTCATATCAATCCTTCTGTTTTATGCAGTGTGAGGCATGGCTTAATGTCGTGTTAATGCAAGTGTAGAGACAGAGGCATAAAATCAGAACGAAAAAAAATTGATATTTATATGCTTAAGGGCTATAAGCGAAACAGAAGCTGGCGTCGATTAAAATAGTTGGTGTTTGAATATTCATTGTTTTTTTAACTACTATTTAATACCTACTTCAGGTAAAGTGATGAACTTTATTGCCGATGGCAGACTCTATTTGCCCATGAGAAAAAAATGATAAGGAGTATCAATGAATTGGGGCCAAGAATTACAAGACAGCGCGCTTTGGATCTTGCAGGCTTTGGTAATTTCATCAGTCATGCTGGGGCTGGTTGGGTTTATTCTGGTTAAAACAACCAAGTGGGCGGGACAGTTCTGGCTGTTGGCCGGTGATTACTTCAATCCCAGAAACAGCCTGCGTCCTTTGCTCACATTTGGCGTGATCCTGTTTTTAAGTTTGTTTGGGGTGCGGATAAGTGTGCTTTTCTCAAACTGGTACAACACCATGTACACGGCTTTGCAAGAGCTTAATGAAGACGGATTCTGGATACAGATGGGGGTGTTTGCCATTCTGGCCGCGATTCATATTTCCCGGGCACTGGTCTCTTATTATTTACAGCAAAGTTTTACTATCAAATGGCGTGAATCACTGAATGAATCCCTGCTGACACAGTGGCTGGAAAAAAGCAGTTATTATCGTTCCCATTATCTTGAAACGCCGGCAGATAACCCCGACCAACGTATCCAGCAGGATGTGTCCAGTTTTGTGACCACCTCATTAACCTTGATTCTGGGAGTGGTCAGTTCCCTGGTTTCTGCCGTTGCCTTTACCATTATTCTTTGGGGGCTGTCAGGAGATTTAACCGTTTTCGGCTTTACCCTGTCAAAAGGCATGGTTTTTGCCCTGTTCATTTATATCTTAATTGCTACGGTCTTTGCGTTCAAGATCGGGCGTCCGCTTATTCGTCTTAGCTTTCTTGATGAGCGTTTCAATGCGGATTACCGTTACTCGTTGGTCCGGGTACGTGAGTATGCAGAGAGTATTGCCTTTTATGGTGGTGAAGAAATCGAAGGGCAAAAACTGCGTAACCGGTTTTCCCAGGTAATCAGCAACGTATGGGCCATTGTTTTTCGTTCAGTCAAACTTCAGGGGTTCAACTTGCTGGTTTCGCAAACCGCAGTTATTTTCCCTTTCATCATTCAGGCAAAAAGGTTCTTTTCCCAGCAAATCACGCTGGGTGCCATGATACAAACGGCCCAGGCATTTGGTACTTTGCATGACAACCTGTCATTTTTCCGCGATGCCTATGATACTTTTGCCGGTTATCGGGCGGTGCTGGACCGGTTAAGCGGTTTTGTTCAAAATACCCGTGCGGCAGACAAACTGCCAATTCCTGATGTTAAGGCCGAACACGAAACGGTTGCATTGCGTAATGTCAGTATTGCAACCCCTGCGGGAAAATGCCTGGTGAAAGACTTGTCCTTTTCGGTAGAACCCGGCCATTCCCTGCTGTTGCAAGGACCTTCCGGTGCGGGTAAAACGACCATCTTGCGAACCATTGCCGGTTTGTGGCCTTATTCAACGGGACAGGTAGTACGGCCTGATAACAATGTCCTGTTTTTGTCGCAAAAACCCTATCTGCCCGAAGGTTCCCTGCTGGATGTTCTGTATTATCCCAACGAGGTGCCTGAGGATGGACATAAACAGGCCCGTAAAGTGTTGCAGGAAGTGAATTTGGGGCATCTGATCAGTCGCATGGATGAGGTGGTGAGCTGGACCAATATTCTGTCGTTGGGTGAGCAACAAAGAATTGCGTTTGGTCGTTTGTTGTTGGCCAAACCTGCCGCCGCGTTTATAGACGAAGCTACTTCCGCTATGGATGAAGGGCTTGAGGATGCCATGTACAGGCTTATTGCCGAGCGACTGCCCGATTTGCGTTTAATTAGCGTGGGGCATCGCAGCACCCTTTATTCGCATCACACGCATTTGTTGTATCTGCGCGGAGAAGGCATATGGGACTTTAAACCTTTGCATGCTGAAGCAACCGCCTAGCAAACTGGATCTGTTCTGGGTTGGGCTGCCTGGTTTTGTAGCGCCAGTGCCTGGCCAGACACATAGATGAAAAAAAACGAAGCGGATATACAAACCGCCTTTGCTGAAATGGGATGATTTCCTGATCTGGCAAAGGCGGTTTGGTTTTATTAGGGCTATTTTGTTTCTTAGTGCGTTTAGATAAACCAGGAAAGGGCGCTTTTGTTAATGGCTGCACCAATGATATACAGGAAAATCAGGCTGGCAATGATGGTTGCAATTATTTTTTGGCCAGTTGTTTTCCCCCGTTTGATGGCAATCGTACCCACCCCGATATAGGCAATCAGGGCCACTATTTTGGCCAGAATAAACGGCTGGTTGGGGCCAATCACGGCAGCCAGGGTAAAGCCGCATATCAGCAGGACAGAATCAATGACATGAGGGGCTACTTTTACAAAACCTTTTTGTAGCAGGCCAGAGCCCGTGATTGACCAAAATGCACGAATCAGGAAAAAAGTGATGCTCAGGTAGGCACAGGTCATGTGCAGATGCTTGATGGGTAGATAATAATCAGCCATAATCTCGTTTTAAAAAGTCAAATACTGGAAGTTAAGCATTTTAACTGATGAGAATTGTTTTTGATTTTTTACCCTACGGTTTGTCGGTTTAATGCATTTGTCCAGGCGTTTTTCTGATATTCAAGTCTTTTTTCCGGATGTTGCATGGATCTCATCGTTGGCCCTGATGTATTGGTTTTGCTTTTCTTTGTTGCCATGCTTGCCGGTTTTGTCGATACCATCGCCGGTGGTGGTGGTTTGATTACCATTCCGGTTTTATTGCTGGCACAAATTCCCCCCATCAATGCCTTGGCCACCAACAAACTTCAGGGCAGCTTTGGTACCCTTACTTCTTCACTGACGATGCTCAGAAAAAGAATTGTGCGTTTTGAAGATGTTTGGAAGCCTGCCCTTATGTCTTTTATGGGCGCGGCACTGGGCACCATTATTATTCAGATGATTGATGTCTCGGTGCTGGATATTGTTATTCCCGTTGTGCTGGTTCTGATTGGACTGTATTTTTTATTTACGCCCTCAGCGGGTAAGCTGGAACGGGTTCCGCGCATAAGTGCCAGGGTTTTCAATTCTACGGTAGTACCCATTATCGCGCTTTATGACGGTGTTTTTGGACCGGGTACCGGTTCCTTCTTTTCTTTGGCCAATGTGGCTTTACGGGGTCAGCAAATCATCAAGGCAACCGCCAATGCAAAGATATTCAATTTTGCCAGCAATGTCGCTTCGGTGATGCTTTTTATTCTGGGCGGCAAAGTCTTGTGGCTGATCGGTGGTATCATGATTATTGGGCAAATAATTGGTGCTTATGTTGGTTCTTTAATGGTAATCAACCATGGCAGCAAGTTCATTCGCCCGCTTATTGTACTGGTCTGTTTTGTTATGGTTACCCGTTACCTGCTTGAAAAATTCTAGAAAATGGCAGTTGTTACCCAGCGATTTTTTAAACGAACAGGCTAGTCATAGAAGTATCATAAAGCCGTAATAGGATAGTATGGTTTTATAAGCATTAGTTGCATCATAAATTGAAATAACCAGGAAGTACTGTATTGGCTAATCGAACCACCACTAAAAACCCAACAAACAAGCCCGCTCAGGCAAAAAAATCCCTTACGGATGGCACGCCTGACTTTGATCCCGATGTTCCAAGTCGTGAAGATATTCTTCAGGCGTTCAGGGATTCAAAACCTCCCCTGACTGTCAACGCACTAATCAGCGAATTCGGACTGTCCAGAGACGCCAGTATTGTGGGCCTTGAAAGACGGATGGGGGCTATGCAAAGGGATGGTCAGCTTGAACAGACACCAAGCGGGTGGCAGCTGTCGGTGCAGAAAAATTTTGTCATTGGTAAAGTTCAGGGTCACCGGGATGGATTCGGCTTTTTGATTCCTGAAGACGGTTCACAGGACTTGTTTTTGTCACCCAGGGAAATGCTTAAAGTTTTGCATGGTGACCGGGTTCAGGTAAAACCCACCGGCGAATATAGAGGCAAGCCTGAAGGCACTATTGTAGAGGTGCTTGAACGGGGCACGACGCGCCTGGTTGGGCGTTTGCTGCATGAGCAGGGCCTTTATGTGGTGGTGCCCGAAGACCAACGGATCAAGCACGATATCATTGTACAGAGTGCAGACCTGGGGGGTGCCAAGCATGGACAAGTGGTTACGGTTGAAATTATTCAACAGCCAACCCGTCATACCCAGCCTTTGGGCAAAGTTACAGAGGTGCTGGGCGAAATAGATGATCCCGGCATGGAAATCGAGATTGCTGTGCGCAAATTTGATGTTCCGGTTGATTTTTCTGATGCGACTCACATACAGTCAGAAAGCCTTCCTGATGAAGTGCAGGCCACTGACCTTAAAGGCCGTATAGATTTGCGCGATGTGGCATTTATCACGATTGACGGTGAAGATGCCCGCGATTTTGACGATGCCGTGTATGCCGAGGTGGTTAACATTGGCACTGAAAAACGTAGCAAAATGGCGTGGCGTTTATTGGTGGCTATTGCCGATGTTTCACACTATGTGAAACCTGGCGATGCCATTGATCGGGATGCCATCGAGCGTGGAACCAGTGTTTACTTCCCGCGCCGGGTCATACCCATGCTGCCTGAAAAGCTCTCCAATGGCCTTTGCTCCCTGAATCCTGACGTTGACCGTCTGGTGCTGGTGTGCGATATGGTTATTCCCATGACGGGGGCCAAGGCAGGAACAGTTACCGCATATCAATTTTACAATGCCGTTATCAATTCGCATGCCCGTACCACTTATACACAAATCTGGAATGCCCTTCAGCAGCCAACAGGCCCGGCTGGTACAGAACTGGGAGATTTGCTGGCGCATGTAAAAGAATTGTATGCTTTATATGAGGCACTAGAAAAAAAACGGGGACAGCGCGGTGCAATGGATTTCGATACCATTGAAACCCGGATTCTGTGCAATGACATGGGCAAGATCGAGCAAATTGTTCCCTTTATCAGGAATAATGCGCATAAGTTAATTGAAGAATGCATGTTGGCCGCCAACACTTGTGCTGCTGATTTTGTATTAAGAAATAAACGGCAGGGGCTGTTTCGCATCCATGAAGGGCCAACCCCCGAAAAACTGGAGGCCCTGCGCGAGTTCCTGCGTACCCTGGGCTTGTCGCTGGGTGGTGGTGATGATCCCTCTGGCAAGGACTATGCCGCCTTGCTTGATACCGGTCGCGCACGTCCCGATTTCCAGATTCTTCAGTCCATGTGCTTAAGATCCATGCAGCAGGCTATTTACAGTCCCGACAACGTAGGGCACTTTGGTCTGGCGTACGAACAGTATACGCATTTCACCTCACCCATTCGCCGTTATCCCGATCTTCTTATACATCGGGTCATTAAGTCTATTCTTGCCCACAGGCACTATACACCTGAGTTGTCGGATGTGCCCAAAGAACCGGGTGAAACCCATAAAGAGCATGAGCATGCTGTCTGGGATAGTCTGGGCATGGTGCTTTCCGCCTACGAACGCCGTGCTGATGATGCATCACGAGATGTGGAAGCCTGGCTTAAATGCTGGTATGTTCGTGAACATGTGGGTGAGGTTTTCAGTGGCCGGGTAAGTGGTGTTGCGTCATTTGGGCTGTTTGTGACGCTTGAAACCCTGTTTGTTGAAGGCATGGTGCATGTTTCGGAATTGGGTACCGATTATTTCCAATACAATGAAGGTTTGCACGAGTTGCGCGGAGAGCGTACCGGCATGCGTTACCGCCTTACCGATCAGGTACAGGTTCAGGTTACACGGGTAGATCTGGAAGCCCGCCGGATTGAATTTTCGCTGGTGAAAGGCACTACCTTTGAGTCATTGCGCAAAGATGCCCAACGCAGCGAATCGGTTCCGCGACAAACAAAGCGTCCGGCTAAACCCAAGCCCGAGGCGCTTAAGGGACAAACCTCACAGCAAAGGCGGGCCGCACTTAGCCGGGCAGGTAAAGCGGAAGCCGTGCAAAATAACAAAAAATCAACGCGCAAGCGAAGATAAATACAAAGGTAAACAATTTATATGTCAAGTAGTCAAATTCTGGCAGGATTTCATGCGGTAATAGCGCGCATGCGTCATGCGCCCGATTCAATCCGGGAAATTTATATCGAAGCATCACGCAAAGATGGGCGTATGCAAAGCCTGGTAGATCAGGCGGAAAAAAACAAGATCCGTATTCATCCGGTTCCCATGCAGCGGCTTGATGGCCTGGCAAAAGGCGTGAGGCATCAAGGGGTGGTAGCCCTGGCCGACCATAAACAGCTGGCTGTTAATATCGATGACGTGCTGGATGTGATCGAAGGGCCTGCCCATTTGCTGATCCTTGATAGCGTGACCGATCCCCATAATCTGGGGGCATGCCTGCGTACGGCTGATGCAGCGGGCGTACACGCCGTCATTGCACCTAAAGACAAGGCGGTAGGCATCAATGCCACGGTTCAGCGTGTGGCATGCGGTGCCGCAGATACCGTTCCTTATATCATGGTCACAAATCTTGCCCGTACCATGCGCCAGCTCAAAGAGCGCGATGTTTGGCTGATTGGTACTGATGATGAAGCAAGTGGCACCTTTCATGACGTTGATGCCACTCGTTCCATCGCCTGGGTCATGGGAGCCGAAGGCGAGGGCATGCGACGCCTGACGCGTGAAACCTGTGATGAACTGGTGCGGATCCCCATGCAGGGTTCGGTTGAAAGCCTTAACGTTAGTGTGGCTAGTGCGGTTTGTTTGTTCGAAACAGTCCGTCAACGCCAGGTAAAATAAATAAAAAACTTATTCTTTAATAGTCATATCATGTCAAAAAACGAACATAGCGGGTTTACCACTTCCATTCTTCATGCAGACCGTCGTAAATCAGTAGAGCACGGTGCCATTCACAAGCCATTGCATACGTCAACCGAGTACGCCTTTGCCGATTCCCGTGAGCTGGCTGCCGTATTTCAGGGTAAGTCAGGCTACACCTATGCACGTCAGGGAACCCCGACAACGGCTGCCCTTGAAGATAAGGTCACCTTGATGGAAGGGGGTGTTGGTTCGGTCACGTTTGCCACGGGTATGGCGGCCTTGTCTTCCATTTTCATGACATTGTTAAAACAGGGAGATCACCTTGTTTCCAGCCAGTTTATTTTTGGTAATACCAATAGTTTGCTGGGAACGCTTGATCGTCTTGGGGTAACGGTTACTTTTGTTGATCCTACTGATGCACAACAGGTAAAAGACGCTATCCGCCCCGAAACGAGAATGGTATTTACCGAAACTATTGCCAATCCCGGTACGCAAATTGCCGACTTGGCGGCCATTGGGGATATTTGCGAAGCACACAATCTGGTTTATGTGATCGACAATACCTTAACCTCACCGTGGTTGCTTCAGGGTAAAAGCGTCAAAGCGTCATTGGTCATGAATGCATTGTCCAAATATATTTGTGGCCATGGCAATGCACTGGGTGGGGCGGTTACCAATACAGGCTTATATGACTGGTCTGCATTTTCCAATATTTATGATAATTACAAAACAGGTCCTGCAAATACCTGGGGCCTGACTCAAATCAAGAAAAAAGGCTTGAGGGATATGGGAGCAACGCTTTCTTCCGATGCCGCCCATCGTATTGCCGTTGGGGCAGAAACGCTTGCTTTAAGACTAAAGCAGTCTTGTTCAAACGCATTGGCGCTTGCCCGTTTCCTTGAAACGCATCCAGGTATTGCCAGTGTGCGTTATCCCGGCCTAAGCCAGCACCCGCAGCATGAGCGTGCAGCTACCCTGTTTGGCAACCGTTTTGGTGCCTTGCTGGGCGTAGAGCTGGCAGATGGTATCGATTGTTTTGAGTTTTTGAACAAATTGAATGTGGTGGTCCTGGCCACCCATTTGGGGGACGCCAGGACCTTGGCCCTGCCAGTGGCTCATACCATTTATTATGAGATGGGCGCTGCCCGTAGGGCTGAAATGGGGATTGGCGATAATTTGCTACGCGTATCCGTGGGTATTGAAGATCAAGAAGATTTGATTAATGACTTCAAACAGGCGCTTGAACAGTGCATGAATGCCGCGTAATAACAGACAGGGCAGGGTTTGATCCTGCCTGGTAGAGATGTATAAAAAATAATACAAATTAATTACTTTCTATTGATAATAGCTGCAAGTCCAGTAAATATGCGGGGTTTGGCATGTTTTTTTCTTGACAGGCAATAAGATTAAAGGGAAGATACGCGTGATGATTTACATCAGAGTTAATTTATAAAAGGGGTTTTCCTGAATGAATAAGACAGAATTGGTTGAGTACATTGCATCTAAAGCCGATATTTCCAAAGCCGCCGCTGGCCGCTCTCTGGATGCAATGATCGATGCAGTGAAAGCAACACTGAAAAAAGGCGAGACGGTAACCTTGGTTGGTTTTGGT
>CAZPNE010000065.1:0-8969 GCA_964588255.1 uncultured Advenella sp.
TGGGCCTGTAAACACAAACATGCCGGTAAAAACCCCGGCAAACTCTTCGTTTATGTTTTTTTTCAACAATTTTCCCATCTATATCGTTTAATTCTATTAAACTATTCGCAAAAAAGCGTTATGCTTAGCGGTTTGTATTTACCCCTGTTCAGGACTTTTTAATTATGGCAGTCGACAGTTCTTCATATCCTATTTTTACAGGCAGTATTCCTGCATTAGTTACTCCCATGTTGCCCAACGGCAAGATTGACTATGAAGCCTACAAGAAGCTGATCGACTGGCATGTACAGGAAGGTTCCGACGGACTGGTGGTGGTGGGTACCTCGGGCGAATCGCCCACGGTGGATTTTGATGAACATACCGAACTTATCCGCGTTGCCGTCGAACACGCCGCCGGCCGTATCCCGATTATTGCCGGTGTAGGTGCCAACGCAACCGATGAAGCCATTTACCTGACCAAACAGGCCAAAAAAGTAGGTGCACAGGCCGGTCTTTCGGTGGTGCCCTACTACAACAAACCTTCACAGGAAGGGCTGTTCCTGCACTTTAGCGCCATTGCACAAGAAGGCGAGTTGCCTATCATTCTGTACAACGTACCCGGGCGCACCGTTGCCGACCTCAGCAACGACACCATTCTGCGTTTGGCCAATGTACAAAACATTATCGGCATCAAAGACGCCACCGGCGACATCGGCCGTGGCGCCCTGCTACTGGCCAACAAACCCGACCACTTCCAGGTTTTCAGTGGTGATGACCCAACCGCTGCCGCCCTTATCTTGCTGGGCGCCAATGGCAATATCTCGGTCACCGCCAACGTCACGCCAAAACTCATGCACGAACTGTGTGTTGCCGCCCGCCTGGGTGATGTACCCACAACACGTGCACTCAATGCGAAACTGGCTCAATTGAACAAAGTGCTATTCATTGAAGCCAACCCCATTCCCGTTAAATGGGCGGTTGCCCAGCTTGGTTTGTCACAACTGGGCTATCGTCTCCCCCTGTGCGGACTCAGTGAACAAAACAAGATTCCGGTTACCCAAGCCCTTCAAAGCCTGGGCCTTATTTAAATATCAAGGATCAAGATTTATGCGCATCAATGCACGCCATCTTACAGCATCGGGTTTAATTGCAGCCGCAACCCTGCTTGCCGGATGCAACGCCGTTTCTGAAATCATGGGAGATGGAGAACAGGTTGATTACAAAAGCACCGTTCGCGGAGACCCGTTAAGCATTCCACCCGATCTGTCCAGTGCCGACATCAAGCCGCAATACACAGCACCTGGTGGGGCGGCTTCGGCAAGTGCCTATAACCAGTCTGTTGCCGCTGCCAATGCTGCCAATGCCAAAGGGGCAACCGTGCTGCCAACCATGGATGGCATAGAAGTACGTCGCAGCGGAGACCTCCGTTGGCTGGAAATCAATCAGGATCCTAACATTGTCTATCCAAAGCTGGTCGCTTTCTGGTCAGACGAAGGTTTCACGATTAACCGTGACAACCCCAAGGCTGGCATTATTGAAACCGACTGGGCCGAAAACCGTGCCAAGATTCCTGGCAACTTCCTGCGTCGTGCGCTGGGTTCCATTGTAGACATGGTATCGGACAGTGGCGAGCGTGAACGTTTCCATACCCGTCTTGAACGCGTTAATGGTAAAACAGAAGTGTACATTAGCCACGAGCGCATGGTGGAAACCCAAATGGACCGCGATGGCACCGAATTCAAATGGTTGCCCGCCAATGAAGATCCGGGCCTGAATGCCGCCATGTTGTCTCGCCTAATGGTCTACCTTGGCGCAGACAAAGCCAGGGCCGAACAGCAAATCAAGCAGTCCGCAGCCGCCGCACCAGTCATTAACCAGCCAAAAA
Organism: uncultured Advenella sp.; assembly: GCA_964588255.1. GTDB lineage: Bacteria > Pseudomonadota > Gammaproteobacteria > Burkholderiales > Burkholderiaceae_B > Advenella. The sequence continues at coordinate 1,865 of CAZPNE010000065.1, forward strand.
CAACCCGTTTTGTTGAGGGTTCCACCGCCTTGTCGGTGAACGAATCGCAAGACCTGGCATGGCGTCGGGTAGGCAATGCGCTTTCCGCTTCGGGCTTCAAGATTGAAAGCTCAAACGCCACAAACGGTACTTACGTTATTCGTTACCTGGATACCGACACCGGAGAAAAACGCCAGGAGGCCAATTTCATTACCCGCTTATGGGGTGATAAAGGCAATCTGACCCCGTTACCTTACACCATTGAAGTCAACGCACAGGGTGCCCAATCATTGGTCACCGTACGCGACCAAAACGGCAATACCGACACCAGCACAACGGCACGTCGTATCCTGACGGTTATTGCCCAAAAAATGAATTAATTCGTTTTAAATCAGTTTTATATTCCTTCCCCTTGCCAGCCAAGGGGAATTTTTTGCCCAACACCAAAGGAAAATCATGCCATTTATTAATGCACAAATTCTTGCCGGTCACAGCACGGAACAAAAACAGGCGCTCTTGAAAAACGCAAACAAAGCCGTACAGGAAAGCATTGGCGCTTCGGTTGCCAGCATCCGTATTACGATTCAGGAATACCAACCCTATGAGGTCATGGTTTCGGGCCAGGAAGGTCATGAATTTGCCACCCTTCAGGTACACCTGATTGAAGGCCGGACTGAAGCATTGAAAGCCGCCCTGATTGCTGCCTTAAGCCAGGCGGCCAGTGAAAGCCTGGGTATTTCGCAAGAAGATATCCGGGTGATGGCCATTGATGTCCCCAAAGAAAACATGGGTATGGCCGGTGGCATTAGCGCCAAGGCGGCAGGCCGGTAATATTTGCTCCCACGCTGGAGCATGGGAGCAAGTAGCATTACTCGTTCCCACGCTCCCGCGTGGTAACGCCCGTCTCCTGCTCACCCGCTTCCCGCTTTTCGGTATTCAGCCGGTACAGGCTAACGCTCATGGCCAATAAGAATGAAATGAAAATGGCCAGCATACCGGCAATCAGGAAATTATCCAATACAAACCAAAGCGGCAGCCACAACAACAACGCCACGCCCATGGGGGCACTGCCCATGGCAAACAACAGCTTTCCTGTCTTGCTTTTCAATTTCCCCAACTTGCTCTTTAACTTGACTAATGACATGCATACACCAAAAAACGTTTAAAGGCCTGTGCGGTTTCGCATAAAGGCACTGACTTATTCCAGAACATGCCCGCCTCCATCACCGGTACCGCATCTTCAATGGGAACGGCATTAATTCTCTTGCCATCCAGGGACCACGGCCTGTACACCATTTCCGACAGGATAGTTACCCCCAGACCCTGTGCCACAAATCCGCGCACGGCCTCCATGGAGCGGGTCTTCAGCACGATGTTGGGGTCCAGCCGGTGCTGGCACCAGAACCGCAATCCAGACTCTTCGGCATTATCCACCAGAATCAGGATGTAAGGGTATGGGGCAATTTCCTGTAGTGTAACCGAAGCACGCATACCCAACGGGTGTGACGGGGACACCCACAATTTACGGGCCGACCGTAGCAGGACCTGATGCTCAAAACGGTCAATCTCCTTAAGGTTGGAGGTTAAACCTACCGCCATGTCGATATCTCCGTTTAGCACCGCCTGCTCCATCTGGGCCAGCTCCATATCCACCAGATCAAACTGTATCCCGGGATTGGCTTTTTTAAAACGCAGTACCAGTTCTGGCAAAAAATAGCCCAGTACGGTATAGGAAGCGGCCACCCGCAACACACCAGACACCCCGTGGTTTTGCTGTCCGGGCCGATGCAGGGCTTCATCAAAGGCATCCAGTACAAACCGCACATGACGGTAAAAATCATGGCCTGCCGCCGTTAAGGCTACCCCATGTTGCAAGCGGTCAAACAGCGTCACTTTAAGGTGAGCTTCAAGGCTTAACACGGCACTGGTAATGGCCGATTGTGAAACGTGTTCTTCGGCTGCCGCCATGGAAAACCGCCCTGTCCGGGCCGCCGCCGCAAAATACCGGAACTGCCTGATCGAAACCTGTTTAGACATTTGTTTTTCAGATACCCGTTAATGATTTTTTTAATTTTACGATACCCGGGAAAAAAGATAAACTTTACATCAAGGATCAGTGCAATTCGCTTTTTACCGCCACAAGGGGTATCGTATTAACAAGCATACATCGCGTTTAATTGGCTGATTGTTATAGAAAAATATAGAAATAATTCACAGACAATGATTCTGGAGACAAACAATGAATGCCCCTCTATCCAAAACGGCTCAAGCGGCACTTGATTCCATTACCCTGGATGATAAATATACCCTTGAAAAAGGCCGGGTTTACATGAGTGGAACCCAGGCACTGGTCAGATTGCCCATGCTTCAAAAAAGCCGGGACATGAAAGCCGGACTTGATACAGCAGGTTTTATCTCGGGTTACCGGGGTTCCCCACTGGGTAATGTGGATTTATCCTTGTGGAAAGCACAAAAGTACCTGGACAAAAACGAAATTGTTTTCCAGCCAGGTGTTAATGAAGAACTGGCAGCCACGTCTATTTGGGGCTCACAACAACTGAATCTTTTCCCTGGCGCAAAAAAACAGGGTGTTTTTGCCATGTGGTATGGCAAGGGGCCGGGTCTTGACCGCTCCATGGACGTCTTCAAGCATGCCAATAATGCAGGCACCTCGCAATATGGCGGCGTCTTGCTGATTGCCGGTGATGACCACGCGGCCAAGTCGTCAACGGTTGCCTACCAGTCTGAACACGATCTGCAGGCAGCTGGCATACCAGTACTGTACCCATCCAACGTGCAGGAATACCTTGACTTTGGCCTTCATGGATGGGCCATGAGCCGCTATTCGGGCCTGTGGGTCAGCCTGAAATGCGTCACCGATGTCATCGAATCCAGTTCATCGGTTGACATTGACCCGGACCGCATCCAGACCATTATCCCCAGTGATTTTGAGGTACCGCCAGCAGGGCTGAACATACGCTGGCCCGACACCCCGCTAGAACAGGAAGCGCGGCTGAATAATTACAAATGGTATGCCGCCCTGGCCTATGTAAGGGCCAACAAGCTGGATAAAATCATGATTGACTCACCCAATGCCCGCTTTGGCATCATGACCGCCGGCAAAGCCTACCTGGACGTACGCCAGGCCCTGGTTGACCTGGGACTGGACGAGCAAACCTGTACCGAGATTGGTATTCGCCTGTACAAGGTCGGTTGTGTCTGGCCACTAGAGGCCCATGGGGCACGACATTTTGCCCAAGGGCTTGATGAAATCCTGGTGGTTGAGGAAAAACGCCAGATCATGGAATACGCCCTGAAAGAAGAGTTGTATAACTGGCGCGATGATGTGCGCCCCGACGTGTATGGCAAATTTGATGCCCGTGATGACGGTGGCGGAGAATGGTCGGTGCCACGTGGCAAATGGCTGTTGCCACCCAACCATGAACTGTCTCCTTCCATTATTGCCAAGGCCATTGCCAAGCGCCTGGAAAAACACCCTTTGCCAGAAGCCGTCCATACCCGTATCAAGGCCCGCATTGCCGTGATTGAAGCCAAGGAAAAAGAAAACCAGCGCCTGTCGGTAGTGGTTGAACGCAAGCCCTGGTTCTGTTCAGGCTGCCCGCACAACACCTCTACCCGGGTACCCGAGGGTTCCCGCGCGGTGGCTGGCATTGGCTGCCACTACATGACCATCTGGATGGACCGCGACACCGACACCTTCTCACAGATGGGCGGTGAAGGCGTGGCCTGGATAGGGCAAAAAGCCTTTACCGAAACCCAGCATATTTTTGCCAACCTGGGCGATGGCACGTATTTTCACTCGGGGATTCTGGCCATTCGCGCCGCGATTGCCGCCAAGGCCAATATTACCTACAAAATCCTGTACAACGACGCGGTAGCCATGACGGGTGGTCAGCCCATAGACGGTGTCCTGACCGTGCCGCAAATCAATGACCAGCTGGTAGCCGAAGGCATCACGCGGGTGGTTATCGTGAGCGATGAGCCCGAAAAGTACAAGGGCGTGAGCATGCAAAAAAATCCCGGCGTTTACCACCGTGACCAGCTCGACGAAGTGCAAATTGAACTACGCGATACTATCGGCACCACGGCACTTATTTACGACCAGACCTGCGCCACTGAAAAACGCCGCCGCCGCAAACGCAATACCTACCCCGACCCGGCCCGCCGTGTCTTCATTAATGAAGCGGTTTGTGAAGGCTGTGGCGATTGCAGTGTGCAGTCAAACTGCCTGTCGGTTGAGCCGCATGACACCCCCATGGGTACCAAACGGCGCATCAACCAGTCCAGCTGCAACAAAGATTTTTCCTGCCTTAAAGGCTTCTGCCCCAGCTTTGTAACGGCCGAAGGTGCCCAGGTACGCAAGCCGCACATCAATCTGCCCAATGTGGAAAAAAATACGGGCAGCATTCCCCTACCTGCCGAACTGCAGCTGGAGCACCCCTGTAATATCCTGGTGCCTGGCGTAGGGGGAACCGGTGTGGTCACCATCGGCGCCCTGCTTGGTATGGCCGCCCATATTGAAGGCAAAGGGGTTAATGTGCTGGATGTAACCGGCCTGGCGCAAAAAGGCGGAGCCGTGGTCAGTCATATCCAGATTGGCAACCAGCCTTCCGACCTGCATGCCACCCGCATCGGCATGGGCGAGGCTGACCTGATCATTGCCTGTGATGCCATTGTGGCCGCTTCCAAGGAGATCACTTCAAAAACCCAACACGGCATTACCTTTGCCGCCATCAACATTGCCAAATCCCCAACGGCCGAAATGTTCAAGGACCCGAAATGGCGCTACCCCACCGCAGCCACCACCCATGAACTGACTGACATTCTGGGCCCGGATCATTGCGAATTTCTGGACGCGAACGGATACGCCGTCATGTTACTGGGTGATGCCATTTTTGCTAATCCTTTATTAATGGGCTACGCCTGGCAAAAAGGTAAAATCCCGCTGAAGCTGGAAAATATCCTGCGGGCGATAGAACTGAATGGCGTTGCCGTTCAAAAAAACCTGGATGCCTTTGAATGGGGTCGCTACCTGGCTCACCATGGCACGGCTTCATTGCCACTTAACGGACAGCAAAGCAAGCCAGCCGGTGTATTGGTGAACATGCCCGAAAGCCTGGACAAGCTGATTGCCCGCCTTGAAATCCATCTGACGCACTACCAGAATAAAAGATATGCCCGTCGCTTTACTGAAGCGGTTGCCCATATTCGCAAACTGGAACAGGGACTTGGCCTGAACTCGCAGCAGCTGACCGAAACCGTTGCCCGCAATCTGGCCAAGTTAATGAGCTACAAGGATGAGTATGAAGTGGCCCGCCTGTATGCCGACCCGGCTTTCCTGGACAAATTACGTCATGAATTTGAAGGTGAACCCGGCAAAGATTACCAATTACACGTTCACCTGGCCCCCCCATCATTAAGCAAAAAAGACAGCCATGGCCATCTGGTCAAGAAAAAATATGGCCCGTGGATGATGAAGGCATTTGGCCTATTGCAGCATTTCAAGGGCTTGCGCGGCACTAAACTAGACCTGTTTGGCAAAACCGAAGAACGCAAAATGGAAAGGCAGCTAATAGAAGACTACCTTGACATGCTGCGTGATTTTGGGGGCAGCCTGAATGAAAACAACCTGGATATTGCCATTGCCCTGGCCCGTCTGCCCGATGACATTCGTGGTTATGGACATATCAAAGAGGATAATATCCACAAAGCGGCAAGCAAAAAAGAACGCTTGCTGAAAGACTATGCGGCAACTGCGCTAAGCAAGGTTGCTTAAGCAAAAACGGTTTTACCGGAAAACAGCTTCATTTCCGGTAAAGCTCCTTATAATGTACAGGTAATGCCCTGTTTAACTAAAAGGATGACCATGAAAACAAAACCTGTACTTGAACACGCTGACGTAAAAAAAATGCTGGCAGCGGCCGTTGCCCATGCCCAAAAAAACCACTGGCCGGTAACTATTGCCATTGTTGATGATGGCGGTCATTTACTGGGCCTTGAGCGCCTTGACGGTGCCGCGCCCATTTCCGCGCATATTGCACCTGCCAAGGCTAAAACCTCTGCCCTGGGTTGCCGTGAATCAAAAGGCTATGAAGAAGTCATTAATCATGGCCGCACTGCCTTCTTATCGGTTCCCATGCTTGATGGCATGCTTGAAGGTGGTGTTCCGATCGTGATTAACGGTGCGTTTATTGGTGCCATTGGTGTGTCGGGTGTAAAGGCCAGCGAAGATGCTGAAATTGCCAGGGCAGGCATAGATGCCCTATCTCAATCCTGAGTTTCCTGCAACTTGGCTCAAAAGACCTTATCTTTCACAGGATAAGGCTCTTTTTTTGCGCTAAAACAACCCGCTAACAAAAACATGGTTTTTTTCATTATCGCGGTGCAGAATTATTTACCATCGCAGGCCATTTTTTTTTATAATAAAAAAACAAAATTTAATTACTCATAAAAACCTACATAACACCGCAACCATGTCTTATATTGAACAAACTTTAACAAAACTGCAACAATCCAGTCCCGGCCAGCCCGAGTTTTATCAGGCTGTGCAAGAAGTCCTTGAATCCCTTGAACCCCTGTTTGCGAAAGAAAAAAAATATCTTGAGCACAACATTATTGAACGCATGATCGAACCCGAGCGTCAAATCATGTTCCGGGTCGCCTGGATCGACGACCAGGGCAAAGTCCAGGTCAACAAGGGTTATCGCATAGAATTCAATTCAGCCATTGGTCCTTACAAAGGTGGTTTGCGTTTTCACCCCAGCGTTTCCAGCGGCATCATCAAATTCCTGGGTTTCGAACAAATCTTCAAAAATTCGTTAACCGGCCTGGCAATTGGCGGTGGCAAGGGCGGTAGCGACTTCGACCCCAAAGGCAAGTCCAATAACGAAATCATGCGTTTTTGCCAGTCTTTCATGAACGAGCTGTATCGCCACATTGGCCCTACCACCGACGTTCCCGCCGGTGATATTGGCGTTGGTGGTCGCGAAATCGGTTATATGTTTGGCCAGTACAAACGGCTTACCGGTCGCTACGAAGGTGTTTTCACCGGCAAAAAAATTCCTTGGGGTGGTTCTTTGGCCCGCACCGAAGCAACCGGCTACGG
>CAZPNE010000066.1:0-8961 GCA_964588255.1 uncultured Advenella sp.
ACCAGACCGTTGATAAAGATGGCAAACCGGGTTACTGGAGCCTGCTGATCGCGCACAAAGACAGCCCGATCAATAATATTGAGGACATGATCAAGAAAGCCAAAGACCTGAATTTTGGTAACGGTGACCCTAACTCCACTTCTGGTTATCTGGTACCGGGCTATTACGTTTTTGCCCAGAATAACATCGACCCGAACAAGATTTTCAAACGCACGGTCAATGCCAACCACGAAATCAATGCCCTGTCGGTGGCCAATAAACAGGTAGATATCGCTACCAACAATACCGAAAGCATTGATCGCCTGCAAGCATCCAACCCCGAGAAAGCGGCACAAATCAAGGAAATCTGGCGTTCCCCATTGATTCCGTCCGATCCGATTGTATGGCGTAAAAACCTGCCTGATGACGTCAAGGAAAAATTCACTGAATTCTTCAATACTTATGGTGACAAGCCGGAAGAACTGGCGATCCTGAATGCGCTGACCTGGGCCAAATTCAGGCCTTCCAGCAATGACCAGTTGTTGCCAATCCGCCAGTTGGAGCTGTTCAAACAGCGCAATCAAGTGGCAGGTGATGGCAAGTTGTCAGATGCCGACAAACAGACCCAGTTGCAAAAATTGGATGCCGACCTGGAAAAACTGGCCGCTCGCATGAAAGAACTGGACGCCAAAAAATCCTGAATTTAGTTAATTGCAGGGTTTAAAAAGGTGCATGGCACCAAGCCATGCATCACAGATACAAAAAAAAGATATGACAACACTTACTTCACACATCGATTTGCAAAAGCCGCAGCGTAATTCCCTGCTTAGTCTATTGGGATGGGGGCTGTTCCTGGCAATTCTGGGATGGTCCTGGCAAGGTGCGGAAATGAACCCGGCCCTGCTCTGGAAAGACTCGGGAAATATGATGGAATTCGCGGCAGATTTTTTTCCGCCAGAGTTTTCAGACTGGCGGTTATATTTGCGTGAAATGGTCATTACGATCCAGATTGCCGTATGGGGTACGGTCCTGGCGGTCATTGCGGGAATTCCACTGGGCATTCTTTCGTCGGCCAATATTGTGCCCTGGTGGATTAATCAACCAGTGCGCCGCTTGATGGATGCCTTGCGTTCAATCAATGAAATGGTTTTTGCCATGCTGTTTGTGGTGGCGGTTGGTTTGGGACCTTTTGCCGGAACCCTTGCTTTGTTCCTGGGGACAACCGGTGTATTGGCCAAACTGTTTGCCGAAGCGGTTGAATCCATTGATCCCGGTCCGGTTGAAGGTGTGCGTGCCACCGGTGCAAGTGCTTTGCAGGAAGTGATTTTCGGGGTGATACCCCAGGTCATGCCATTGTGGGTTTCTTATGTGCTTTATCGCTTTGAGTCAAACGTACGTTCTGCCACGGTTGTCGGCATGGTGGGCGCCGGTGGTATTGGTGTCTTGCTGTGGGAGGCCATTCGTGGTTTCCAATTTGGACAAAGTGCCGCCATTTTGCTGATCATCATTGTTGCGGTCAGCATTATCGACATGATTTCCCAGCGATTACGCCGCTTTTTTATCTAAAGGGGAATGGGCAGTGAACTGCCCTTTTTCAACCATGAACTTGTCTAGACAAGAAGGTCCGGTTTATTTGACATTGGCAGCCACGCTCAGGGCGGAACTGTCTATTTATCAGGCAGGAGATCTGCTGCCTGGCGAGTTGCCGCTGGCCAGACGTTTTGGGGTTAACCGGCATACGATTCGCAGGGCACTGGATATCCTGGCCCAGGAAGGTAGCGTGATTCGCATCAAGGGTAAAGGTACCCAGGTCCTGAACCGGCCCATGCTGTATCCGGTTCGTGCCGACAGTGCTTACAGCGAATCTTTCAGTGCCATGGGATACAGTTCCGAAGCCCGTTTGTTGAAGGTTTACCAGCGCATGGCCAATGCCGATGAAGTCAAACACCTTCAGTTGAAGGAAGATGAAAATGTTCTTGAATATAAAACCCTCAGGCTGATCGAGGATCAACCGGTCAGCCTGATCAGCCACTTTTTTTCGCAACAGTATGCCTTTTTGCTGAAGGATTATACCAAGGGGTCAATGCGCGCCTATTTGCAGCAAAGGGGGTGTGAACTGGTCAGGGTTTTCAGCCTGATCGGTGCACGCATGCCTACCGTGGATGAAGCCAGTCGCTTGCTGATACCCCATCAGCAGCCGGTGCTGACCGTACAGACCTTATCCAGGGATCAGCATGGCAGGCCAATGGAATTGTCTTTTTCCGTCAGCCGTGCCGATCACTTTCAATATCAAGTGTTTATTAATGGAGTTAACGAGCATGACAGCTCAAGCAAACACAACCTTGCGCCAGCAATGGATGCAGGTACTGGCCAAGGCCGGTGATGCATTAATGTCTTTCGAGACCGAACTGACCGCGACCGCTTACCGCCGTATCCGGGCACCGGAAACCGGCATGGTGATGGTGCGTGGCCGGGCCGGTGGCACGGGGCAGGCTTTCAATGTGGGTGAAATGACGGTGACACGTTGCGTGGTAAGCCTGGATCAGGGCAGTACCGGTTACAGCTACATTGCCGGCCGCAACAAGCAGCATGCTGAACTGGCCGCGTTGGCGGACGCCCACTTGCAAGGCCATGAGCATGACCGCTGGATGGAAACGCTGGTACGTCCCCTGCAACAACAGCAACAGCAAAAACGCCAGCAAAGGGAGGCTGATATCGCAGCTTCCAAGGTTAATTTCTTTACGATGGTTCGCGGAGATTAGGCAATGAATTCACAGTTTTTGAGACCGGCTTTTGACAACCCGGTTGACAGTGCCCAGCAGGGTTTCCGGATAGCACTCAAGGCTATTTCCGAGCCCGGCCTGACCCATGAACTGGGACTGGTGGCAGAATTGGACAGTCTGGCGCCAGCCACTTATGCGCTGGCACTGACCCTGTTCGACAGTGATACAACCGTATGGTTAAGTCCCTCACTGGATACCCCGGCTGTTAGGGCGAACCTGGCTTTTCATTGCGCCTGCCCCATCACAGGGCAAGCACAGGAGGCCGACTTTGCCCTGATGCTGGCATCCGAGGTGGACGCGATCACTTTGTTGAATAATGGCACCGACCGGGACCCCGAGCTGTCATGTACCGCCCTGGTTCAACTGGACTCACTGGAAGGAGGCCAACCCACAACCTGGCAAGGTCCGGGCATTGAAACCCAAAGAACGGTTGTGTTGCCGGTCGAAACGGCTTTCTGGCAAAACCGCCAGGCCGTGACGAAATTTCCCTGCGGTATCGATATGTACTTTATCGCCGGTGAGCGGATTATGGCACTGCCACGCAGCACGCAAGTCAACTTTCAGCAGGAGAATTAAACATGTATGTTGCCGTAAAAGGTGGCGAAAAAGCCATCGACCATGCCCACCACCTGCTGGCCAAAAAACGTCGTGGTTCAAGCGATATCCCCGAACTGGGGGTTGATCAGATTCAGGCGCAACTGTCCATGGCGGTTGCACGGGTCATGACCGAAGGCTCGCTATACGATGAAAAGCTGGCGTCACTGGCGATCAAGCAATCGGCGGGTGATTTGCTGGAAGCCATTTTCCTGTTGCGTGCTTACCGTACCACCTTGCCCCGTTTTGCCGCTTCTGTGCCGCTGCAAACCAGTGAAATGCAAATGGAACGCCGCATTTCCGCCACTTACAAGGATTTGCCGGGTGGCCAATTGTTGGGCCCTACCTTTGACTATACCCACCGTTTGCTGGATTTCGCCCTGATGGCTGAAGGCAGTGAGTTGCCAGAGCCGGCACTTGAAGACTTGCAGGCGGAGCCTTGCCCGCGTGTGCTGGAAATGCTTGAGAAGGAAGGCCTGATGCGGCTTGAAAGAAACATCCGTGCCGAGGTGCCTGACATTACACGTGAACCGCTGGATTTTCCGACTAATCGCATGCAGCGTTTGCAGGCGCTGGCCCGTGGTGATGAAGGATTCATGATGGCCCTGGCGTATTCCACCCAGCGTGGCTATGGCCGTAATCACCCCTTTGCCGGTGAGATCCGTATCGGTTTTACCGAAGTATGGATAGAGCCGGAAGAACTGGACTTTGCGGTGCCACTTGGCGATATTGAAATAACCGAATGTGAAATGGTCAACCAGTTTGTCGGTTCAAAAACCGAGCCGGCCCAGTTTACCCGTGGCTACGGATTGGCGTTTGGCTATAACGAACGCAAGGCCATGAGCATGGCTTTGGTAGACCGGGCGCTATGCGCCGAAGAGCTTGGCGAGGAAATCACTTCGCCGGCCCAGCAGGAAGAGTTCGTGCTAATGCATTGTGATAATGTTGAAGCCGCCGGATTTGTTTCACACTTAAAACTTCCACACTATGTTGACTTCCAGTCAGAACTGGAATTGATTCGCAAAATGCATGCGCAGGATCAGGCAGAAGACGAAGCGTATTCCATACAGGAGAAACGGGCATGATGACCGAATCGGAAAAACAGGTTCAGCAGGGACTGACAGAAGGTTATAACTTTGCCTATCTTGATGAACAAACCAAACGCATGATTCGCCGTGGCCTGCTTAAGGCAGTGGCCATTCCCGGCTATCAGGTTCCCTTTGGCGGACGAGAAATGCCTTTGCCTTATGGCTGGGGTACGGGTGGCATGCAGGTAACCGCCGCTGTTCTGGGAGAGCAGGATGTGCTTAAGGTGATTGACCAGGGGGCGGATGACACGACCAATGCGGTGTCGATCAGGCGTTTCTTTTCCCGCACGGCAGGTGTGCAGACCACCGAAAGGACTGAAGCGGCAACGATTATCCAGACCCGCCACCGGATTCCCGAGGCGCAGCTCAGCAAAGACCAGATCATGGTGTATCAGGTTCCCATTCCAGAACCCTTGCGCTTTATCGAGCCTTCGGACAGTGAAACCAAAACCATGCACGCCTTGAATGATTACGGTGTCATGCATGTAAAACTATATGAAGACATTGCCAAATATGGCCACATTGCCACCGCTTACGCCTATCCGGTCATGGTGGATGACCGTTATGTGATGGATCCTTCACCGATTCCAAAGTTTGACAACCCCAAACTTGACATGAGTCCCGCCTTGATGCTGTTTGGCGCGGGGCGTGAGAAACGTCTTTATGCCGTACCGCCTTACACCCGCGTCAACAGCCTTGATTTTGATGATCATCCTTTTGAAATACAAAAATGGGATCATAGTTGTGCCATTTGCGGTAGCGACCATTCCTATCTGGATGAAATCATTGTCGATGACCAGGGAACCCGTGAATTTGTGTGTTCGGATACCGATTATTGCAGCCAACGGGTTGCCCAGCAGGAGAAACAATAATGGCCGCTTTACCTTCAATTATGGAAACAACGGCGACAGCGCCGGATCAGCCTTTGCTGTCGGTGGAGAATATCTCCCGCCTGTTTGGCCCGGAAAAGGGTTGTCAGGGGGTTTCATTTGACCTGTATCCCGGTGAGGTACTGGGTATTGTGGGTGAATCCGGTTCGGGTAAATCCACGTTGTTAAGTGTCTTGTCCGGACGTAGCCAGCCTCAGGACGGGGTCATTACGTATCGGAGCCAGCAGGGTGAGGTTATTGATCTGTACAGCAGCAGCGAAGCAGAGCGTCGTACCCTGCTGCGTACCGAATGGGGATTTGTAGAACAGAACCCGCGTGACGGATTGCGCATGGGGGTATCGGCCGGTGCCAATATTGGCGAGCGCCTGATGGCCCAGGGTGTACGTAATTACGGTGTCTTGCGCCAGGAAGCGCTGGATTGGCTGCAACACGTGGAAATTGATGCCAATCGTATTGATGACCTTCCCCGGACATTTTCGGGTGGTATGCAGCAGCGTTTGCAGATTGCCCGCAACCTGGTATCCAGCCCACGGCTGGTGTTCATGGATGAGCCGACTGGTGGCCTGGATGTTTCGGTACAGGCCCGTTTGCTTGATTTGTTGCGCCGCCTGGTGCGTGAGCTGGACCTTGCCGTGGTGATCGTGACGCACGATTTGGCAGTGGCCCGTTTGCTGGCAGACCGGTTGATGGTCATGCGCCGTTCACACGTGGTCGAAAGCGGCCTGACCGACCAGATCCTTGATGACCCGCAGCATCCCTACACCCAGTTGCTGGTTTCATCTGTTTTACAGCCTTAAGGTGATTGCAATGCAAACAATTGTTGAAGTTGAAAATTTACATAAAACCTTTACCCTGCATCAGCAACAGGGTGTTGTATTGAAGGTGCTCAAGGATATTAGTTTTAACGTGGGTGCCGGTGAGTGTGTGGTGCTGAACGGTCACTCCGGCGCCGGTAAATCAACCCTGATGCGTACGCTGTATGGCAATTACCTGCCTGCCAGTGGCAGCATTCGTGTCATGCACCAGGACCAGATGTTTGAAATGGTGGGGGCAGAACCGCGCCAGATTATGGCGGTGCGCCGCGAGACCCTGGGCTATGTCAGCCAGTTCCTGCGGGTGATTCCGCGTGTGACTTGCCTGGATGTGGTGATGGAACCTGCCCTGGCCAGGGGCTGGGCGGCAGATAAAGCGGCGCAAAGGGCGCGGCAACTGCTAAGCCGCCTGAATATTCCCGAGCGCTTATGGTCATTGGCACCAGGGACCTTCTCGGGGGGTGAACAGCAACGGGTCAATATCGCCAGGGGTTTCATGGTGACCTGGCCGGTTATGCTGCTGGACGAGCCCACGGCTTCACTGGATGAAATTAATCGCCAGGTAGTGCTTGACCTGATTGGCGAAGCCAAACAGGCGGGTTCGGCGCTTATCGGTATTTTTCATGATAAGGCTGCCCGTGAGGTGGTGGCTGACCGCTATATTGATATGAATGCCCAGGAGTCAAGTTATGCCGCATGAGCAGATTTACACGAATGCAAAAGTTGTCATGGCCGATGAGGTCTTGACCGGTACGGTGGTGGTTCGTGACGGTATCATCAGCGAGATCGCTGAAGGCAACAGCCAGCTTTGCGCCGCCCGGAATTTGAACGGTGATTACTTAATGCCGGGCTTTATCGAGTTGCATACCGATAACCTGGAAAAATACATGAATCCCCGTCCGGGCGTGGATTGGCCATCAGACTCGGCTGTGCTGGCCCATGATGCGCAAATTATCGGCTCTGGCATTACCACGGTGTTTGATGCCTTGTCGATTGGTGATGTGAACCCCAAAGGCAACCGTCTGCAGCAATTGCCACGCATGGTTGATGCGATTAACCAAGCTTGCCAGGATGGCCATATGCGTGCTGATCACATGCTGCATTTGCGCTGTGAAGTCAGTCATGAAAAAACCCTTGAAGTATTCGAGGATCTGGTTGACCATGAACTGGTCAAACTGGTTTCCCTGATGGATCACACACCCGGGCAGCGCCAGTTTGTCAAATACGAGAAATACCGTGAGTATTATCAGGGCAAGTATCATCTGAGCGATACTGATATGGAAGCTTTCATTGTGCGTCAGCGCATTAATGCCGATAAGTACAGTGATAACTATCGTCGCAAGATTGCCAGTATTTGCCAGGAAAAAAACCTTTCCATGGCCAGCCATGATGATGCCACTCATGAACACGTGACGGAATCGGCTAGTTTCGGTATGCAGATTGCCGAATTTCCCACCACGCATGAAGCCGCGGCGCTTAGCCATCAACTGGGCATGAAAGTGCTGATGGGGGCGCCGAATATTGTGCGTGGCGGCTCGCATTCTGGCAATATCGCCGCTGCAGACCTTGCCGGTCATGGCGTGCTGGATATTCTTTCCAGTGACTATTATCCGGCTAGCCTGTTGCAGGCAGTTAAAAAGCTTAGCGAGCAGGAAAATGGCTATGACTTGCCCAAGGCCGTTGCCACGATTAGCCTGTTGCCTGCACGTGCGGCCAATTTGCATGATCGCGGCGAAATCAGGCTTGGCTTGCGCGCTGATCTTGTTCATGCGGCACAGGCCGGTTCCCAGTTTGTGGTGCGGCAGGTCTGGCGCGAAGGGAACAGGGTGTTCTAATGGCGGGAAAACTGGTTTATATGGTAGGGCCTTCAGGTAGTGGCAAGGATAGTCTGTTGCAGGCCTTGGCTAACGATTTGCCTCATGATTGCGTTATTATGAAACGGGTGATTACCCGGCCTGAAAACTCGCCCGGTGAAGTGGCCGACGCTGTTTCTATGCAAGCGTTTGAGCAGATTGAGGCTGAGGGTGGTTTTGCCATGAGCTGGCGCGCTAACGGCCTGGCCTATGGTATTCCGAAAGACCTGGAGCGTCATTTGGCTGAAGGGAAAACGGTACTGGTTAACGGTTCGCGTTCTTATTGCTCCCATGTAAGCCAGTTATACCCTGAAGTGATTATCGTGCTGGTTGCCGTCAAGCCCGAACTGCTCAGGCAGCGCCTGATCAATCGGGGGCGGGAATCCTTACAGGAAATCACCCTGCGTTTAGAACGTAACAGCTGTTTTGAACAGGTATTGCAAAACAAGCTGGCTTTGCAGCAGATCAGTTTCTTTCTATTAGACAACTCCGGTGATTTGAAACTGGCGGTTGAGCAGTTGCGTTATAAACTGGAAGCATGGTGCCATGCCAGGATTCAATCGGGTAATGGTGCGTTTTTATCCTGATGTAAGCGGTATATTAAGGTCCTCCCCAGACATGCAAACCGGGGGTTTTTCTGGAGCATTTGATGAAATTGACATTTCTGGGTACCGGGGATACTGCCCAGGTTCCCGTTTATAACTGCCAGTGTCCGGCTTGCCAGCGGGCTGTTCAGGATAGGGCGTTTGTACGCAAGCCCAGTAGCGTGCTTGTGCAAAGCGGAGCAGACCAATGGTTGGTTGATAGTGGGCATATGGATATATGCCAGCGTTTTGCACCAGGAATGTTAAACGGTATTTTGCAAACGCATTACCATGCCGACCATGCCCAAGGCTTGTTGCACTTACGTTGGGGCGTCAATATGCGTATTTCCGTGCACGGTCCGTTTGATGAAACCGGTT
>CAZPNE010000067.1:0-8946 GCA_964588255.1 uncultured Advenella sp.
CAACCAGTTTACTGGTTTACAGAATCCGGCTTATAGGCTCACTTTGTCAGTTCTTGCCTTATGTATGGCAACATCCTGTCAGCACTGGCTGGTTGGGCTGGCGTCCATGATGATTTTTTCAAAAATTGTTAAAAAATGATAAGAATTAATAAACAGTTTTTACAGTATCTCTCACCTTACTTTCACTTTGTATTTTAAGAGCTTGATTTCTAAAGGTCTTTCTGTTTTCCGTTTTCGTCAGGTAACGCTAAGTCTTTGTTGTTATTGGAAAAAGTCAATAAATAAAGCTTGACCAAATATCAGCCTTGTCTTAAAGTGGGGAAAAGTAGGGAAATGTGGAGAAAAGTGGGGGGAAAGTGGTTTTCCAGGGAAATAGTGCGCTCAATTTAGATGCCAAGGGACGGATGACCATTCCGGCCCGGTATCGTGATGCGCTAATGGATTCCGCTCATGGTGCCTTGACTATTACCCGCAATTTTGATGGTGGTTTGCTTATTTATCCCCGCCCCGTGTGGGAAGAAAAGCGAGAAATCATCATGCAATTACCCATGTCCGCCCGTCATGTCCAGCGTATGTTATTGGGTAATGCCCAGGATGTGGATATAGACGGATCAGGACGCGTTCTCATTGCCCCCGAATTGCGCACTGCCGCTGGAATCGTCAAAGACGTTGTTTTAGTTGGTATGGGCAGGCATTTTGATCTTTGGGATGCCCAGATGTTTGCACAAATGCAGGCGGCTGATATGGCCAAGGGTTTACCAGAAAGTTTGGATGATTTTTCATTGTGACGTCAGAAAGTTTTGTACACAAGACCGTGTTGCTTGGAGCAACTGTCAATGCACTGGTTCACGATGAATTCAATGTAAAGGCCAAGTGGATTCACGATTTGTTGCCGCCAGGCAATAAAGAAGGTGTTTTCGTGGATGGTACGTTTGGCAGGGGTGGGCATAGCCGTTATTTGCTGTCGCAGCTTTCAGCAAATGCAAGGCTGTTTGTTTTTGATAAAGATCCCCTGGCAATGGCATCGGCTCGTCAATTGCAGCAGGAAGATTCCCGGGTTGAAATTATTCATGGTGGCTTTTCTTCAATGGAAGAAGAGTTGCACCAGCGTGGCATTGAGCAGGTTCAGGGTGTTTTATTGGATTTGGGGGTTTCTTCCCCACAGATAGATGATGCATCCAGAGGTTTTTCCTTCATGCGGGAAGGGCCGCTGGATATGCGAATGGATACCAGTCGTGGCATAACCGCGGCTGAATGGCTGGCACAGGCCAGTATTGAAGAAATGAAGGAGGTTATAAAAAACTATGGCGAAGAACGGTTTGCTTTCCAGATTGCAAAGGCGATTGATCATCGCCGCCAATCCAGCCCTTTGTGCACCACGCTCGAACTTGCCGAGCTCGTCTCAACCGTCGTCCGGACGCGGGAAAAAGGTCAACATCCGGCCACACGTACCTTTCAGGCTATACGGATTCACATCAATCAAGAGCTCGAAGAGCTGGCGAACACCCTCGCGTCAATTTTAAGATTGCTTGCGCCTGGTGGCAGGATGTCAGTGATCAGTTTCCACTCGCTTGAAGACCGGATGGTTAAACAGTGTATCGCGGCGGCAGCAAAGCCGGGTGCGAGTTTAGCCCGTTTACCTTTGCGTGAAAGCGAAATGCCCCAGCCTGTCCTTGTAAATATGGGCAAGGTACTGGCTACCGATGCTGAAGTGGCTGCCAATCCCCGTTCCCGTTCGGCCGTTCTGAGGGTGGCACAAAGAACGACTACTGAATTGACGGATGCTGATGCTTTTGTCAGCAGGCCGCTCATGTTGGGCGGACAGTCTGGCAAGCGGAGAGCATCATGGCGCGCTTAGGTTTATTGCTGTTGGTGGGCTGGTTTGTCTATAGTGCCGTTTCACTTGTGTCGGTGCGGTATCAGCAGCGACAGCTATATGTTGATCTTAGCCGGGCGCAGGCAGTAGAGAATGATCTGGGTATAGATTGGCGTTATTTGCAGCTTGAGCGGGCAAAACTAACCACCAATGCGCGCATTCAACAAGTAACAACCCAAAAACTGGACATGCAAATTCCGCATATCGGTCAAATTATTTATATCAAAGATTCTGAGCTGGCTAATAATCCGGCCTCTCCTGCGACACACCAGAGTCATCAATAAAAGGGAGGCCAAATGCTCAAATTCGGCAAAAACAAAATCCCTGAGTTGTTCAAACGATCCAGAGAAAACGCGTATTCGCGTCATTATAGTAGCCCAGTGTTGCACGTGCAAATCCCAAGGTGGCGTGCTCGCGTCCTTTTTATCCTTATTTCCCTGGGTTTTCTGGCAGTGATTGGCAAGGCCCTGTATATCCAGATCATGAGTACGGAGTTCTTGCAGGCAGAAGGTGAAAAGCGTTTTGAACGTACCTTGCAGTTACCGGCCACCCGTGGACTCATTACCGATCGTAATGGCGAGTTTTTGGCAACCAGCACACCTGCGGTGGCTGTCTGGAGCATACCCGAGGAAACCAGCAAGGCAACGGCAGAACAGTTGGGTGATTTGGCTAAACTGCTCGATATACCCTTAAAAAATCTGCAAGAAAGATTGAAGAATCTGGATAAAACGTTTGTTTATCTGAAGCGGCAAATGCCGGTGGATATCGGGAAAGAAATAAAAAAGCTGAACATTCCCGGTATTCATTCTTTACCCGAGTCCAAACGGTCTTATCCGCAGGGTCCCATTACAGCACATGTGGTTGGATTTACCAATATCGAAGACAAGGGGATAGAGGGTATTGAACTGCAAATGAACAATGAATTGCAGGGCAAGTCGGGTTTGCGACGGGTATTGCGTGACCGTATCGGGCGTATTATTGATGATGTCCAGGAAGTGGAGCCGGCAACAGATGGTGCGGATGTCAAACTTACTATAGACGGGCATATTCAACTCCTTACTGCCCAAGCGCTTGAAAAGGCCATTAAGAAACACGAAGCCGAGTCGGCTGGGGCTGTGGTGATTGATACGCAAAATGGCGAAATACTGGCCATGGTCAGTGTGCCATCCTATGACCCCAATGAGCAATCCGAACGTAAAGGTCCGGCACTCCGGAATCGGGTTGTTACCGATACCTTTGAGCCAGGCTCTATTATCAAGCCACTGGTTGCCGCCCTGGCGCTGGATGCCGGTGTCATTACCAAAAACACGCTGTTCAATACGGGTACTGGCTCATACCGCTATCAGGGGGCCACCATTACCGATGTCAGTTCCCGCAATGGGACTTTGAATGTATCCGGCATTTTACGTCGCTCAAGTAATATTGGCATGACCATGATTTCTGAACGTTTACGTTCGGAACAAATGTGGACGGTATTTAATGCCTTGGGTTTCGGGCAGGTCCCCAATACCGGCTTTCCCGGTGCCGCTTCGGGGCGGGTTCGGCCATGGGAGCGCTGGAAGCTGATTGAAAAGGCAACCATGTCCTATGGTTATGGATTGTCGGTATCTTTGTTGCAAATCGCCAAGGCATTTACGACGCTGGCCCGTGATGGGGACATGATATCCCTGTCATTGATTAAAAATGACAAGCAACCAACCAGTATCCAGATATACAAACCGCAAACGGCCAGTAATGTAAGGGCCATGCTCGAAGAGTCCGCAGGTGCCGAGGGTAATAAAATCCAGTCGATGGTTAATGGCTATCGTATTGGTGGAAAAAGCGGAACGGCAAGACAAATTGTCAACGGACGTTATAGCCGCTCTGATTACAGGGGTTCATTCGTTGCCGTTGCGCCTGTTTCAAAGCCCAGAATCGTTGTGGCAGTAACCGTTAACAGACCAAGAAAAGGTGGTTATTACGGGACTCTCACCGCAGGACCGGTTGCAGCAGAAATCGTTGAAGGAACTTTGAAGTACCTGACGGTTCAGCCTGATTTGCCGGTAGAGCCTGCACTGGAAGTAAAGAGCCCGAATAATACAAGCAGGAGAAATCGGGGATGACCGTACAATCCATACTACATTGGTTAAATCAGCACGTCGCACCTACAGTGCACCTTCAGTTAAACTCCAGGGACATCCTTAAAGGTGATGTCTTTGTGGCCTGCACAGGAACGTCACAAAACGGTGCCTCGTACATTGAGGATGCGATTGCAAACGGTGCAGCGGCTGTTTTGCTGGAGCAATCAAATGGCAACCAGGTGCTATCAGGATATCCCGTACCGGTATTGGCCGTGTCGGGTTTACGGCAATTGCTGGGCGAGCTGGGTGATACCTGGTACGGACGTCCATCAGAACAGGTTTTTGTGATTGCCGTTACCGGCACCAACGGGAAAACTTCTTGCGCTACCTGGCTGGCCAAGGCACTTACCGCCAATGGTGTGCCGTGTGCCACTATAGGTACCCTTGGTATGGTATTGCCCGATAACTCTAATTTGGGTGGTTCTCTTACCACCCCTGACGTCCTTACCCTGCATCGTTTGCTGGCAGAATTGCGCAGCCGGGAAATCAATGCCGTTTCCATTGAAGCGTCATCTATTGGGTTGGATCAGGGGCGCATGGACGGATTGCGAATCCGGGTTGCCGCCTTTTCCAATCTCACCCTTGATCATCTTGATTACCATAAAGATATGGCGCAATACGAACAGGCCAAAATGCGCCTGTTCCACTGGCCAGGCTTGCAACATGCTGTCATTAATCTTGATGATCCGGCTGGCGAACGCATGTTCTGTGATTCCCAAGCCGAAAATACGATTGGCTATTCGTTAAAGAATCATGCTGACGCAAAAATTCTTGCTAAAGAGCACCGCTTTTATGATTATGGACTGGCTTTTGATTTATTCAGCCCGCAAGGTGAAGCACAGGTACTGACACGCCTGCTGGGCGAGCACAATATCTCCAATTTATTGCTGGTGGCCGGTGTTTTGCAGGCAATGGGCTGGGATTTGGCCGATGTTGTAAGAACCATTTCATTACTCGAGCCGGTTCCCGGTCGTTTGCAGATTGTGAAAGGCCTTGATGTTGACGGTGAAACAGGCATGCAGCCGTTGGTGGTGGTGGATTACTCGCATACACCTGATTCGCTGGAACGGGCACTGGATGCCTTGCGACCCACGGTATTGGCCAGGCAAGGGCGGTTGATTTGCGTTTTTGGCTGCGGTGGTGACCGTGATAAAGGCAAACGTCCTGTCATGGGGAAAATCGCTTCGCAAAAAGCCGATCTGGTTTATGTGACCAGCGATAATCCACGGACTGAAAATCCTGAGCTGATTCTGACTGACATCCTTGCGGGCATGCCTGTTTGC
The DNA here is from genome assembly GCA_964588255.1 of uncultured Advenella sp. Lineage (GTDB taxonomy): Bacteria > Pseudomonadota > Gammaproteobacteria > Burkholderiales > Burkholderiaceae_B > Advenella. The sequence goes on from CAZPNE010000067.1 coordinate 5,280, forward strand.
ACCAATGTCCAGCCTGATCGGGCCAGTGCCATTTTGCAGGCGGTGTTACATGCTTCGGCAACAGACATTATTTTGGTGGCTGGAAAAGGGCATGAAACCTATCAGGAAGTCAATCATGTCAAAACCAGTTTTGATGATCGTGAGTGGTCAGTGCTGGCGCTGGCATTGCGCCATGCTACCGGTGTATCTACCGATTCACGCAGTGTCGGCAAGGGACAGATATTCATTGCCCTAAAGGGTGAAAATTTTGATGCCCATGATTTTCTGGATCAGGTCCGGCAAACAGGCGCATTGCTGGCGGTGGTTAGCCAGAAAAACACGGCTATTGATCTGCCACAGGCACTGGTTGCCGACACTGGCAGGGCACTTGAATTGATGGGCAAGGCCTGGCGCTCCCTGTTTGACATTCCGGTTATTGGCGTTGCAGGCAGCAATGGCAAAACAACTACCAAGGAAATGATCGCTTCCATTCTGGCGGCTCATGTCGGGTCAGCGCATTGTATTGCCACCCAAGGTAACCTGAATAATCAAATTGGTGTCCCGTTAAGTTTGCTGGGCCTGAAGAAGAAGCATCAGGTGGCGGTGTTTGAGCTGGGCATGAATCACCCGGGTGAGATCCGCATCCTGACCGATCTGGCCAGACCTACCGTTGGCTTGGTGAACAACGCGCAACGGGAACACCAGGAGTTCATGCAAACGGTAGAGGCCGTGGCGATTGAAAACGCTGACGTGATTGCCGGGCTTGATGCCAGTGGGGTTGCCGTTTTTCCCGCCGATGAACCGTATACCGACTTATGGCAGGATATTGCCGGTAACCGCCGCCGGATTTTATTCGGTTTTGGTGAGCAGGCTGACGTAACCGCCAGGGAACTGGTTGCCGATATCAATGGCAGCCGTTTTCTACTGGTTACCCCGGGTGCTTCAGGCAGGGTTGCATTGAATATTCCCGGTCATCACAATGTGCGCAATGCGCTGGCGGCAACTGCATGTGCACTGGCAATCGGGATACCTTTGGATACCATTATCATTGGGTTACAAAAATTTAGCCCTGTGAAGGGACGAATGCAAGGATTTGTGCTTTCTGACGGCACAAAACTGCTTGATGACTCGTATAATGCAAACCCTGATTCCGTTCGTGCTGCCATTGATGTCCTGTCACAACTGCCCGGGGCCAAGGTTCTGGTTCTGGGTGATATGGCCGAGGTGGGTGATGATGGTCCGCAAATGCATGCCGAGGTGGGTTTTTATGCCAAACAACAAGGTATTGATTACTTGTTGGCTTATGGCGATGCATCCCGGCAAACTGTCCAATCCTTTGGTTCACAGGCAAAGCATTTTGAAGACATCCATGAAATGGCACCGTACATCAGAAATCTTAAACCGTTAAATATTTTAGTGAAAGGATCACGATCAATGCGTATGGAGCGTGTTATTGCAGACTTGCAAAAAGCTTCATCCATTGAAGGGGAAAAAGATGCTGTATGAGTTATTCGGGTGGCTGTCTAAAAGTATAAGTGGCTTTGGCGTATTTGAATATATTACGCTTCGCGCCATGCTGGCATGCGCCACTGCATTGTTTATTGGCTTGTGGGCAGGCCCGCGTGTCATACGTAAATTGACCGAGCTTAAAATTGGTCAGGCTGTCAGGGCCTATGGGCCTGAGTCGCACCTGGTCAAAAATGGTACGCCCACCATGGGGGGCGTGCTTATTCTTATTGCCATTGGTATCAGTACTTTATTATGGGCAGATTTAAGCAACCGGTTTGTCTGGGTGGTAATGCTGGTTACTTTCGGGTTTGGGGCCATTGGTTGGGTTGATGATTATCGCAAAGTGGTTCATCGCAATCCCGAGGGCATGTCCTCGCGGGAAAAATTTTTCTGGCAGTCATTGATTGGCCTGATTGCATCCGTATACCTTACTTTTGCGGTCTCGGCACCGGCCAATGCCGACTTGTGGCCTTTGTTCAAGGAATGGGTTTTAAGTGGCTTCACCATGCCATTGCCATCGCGTGCCGACCTTATTGTGCCATTTTTCAAAAGTGTTAGCTATCCATTGGGTGTATTTGGTTTTGCCGCATTAACCTGGGTTGTTATTGTGGGTACCAGCAATGCCGTTAACCTGACCGATGGTCTTGATGGTCTGGCCATTATGCCAACCGTCATGGTGGGTGGTGCATTGGGTATTTTTGCCTATATTGTAGGACGGGTTGATTACTCCAAATACCTGCTGTTCCCTTATATTCCAGGGGCCTCTGAAATGTTGATCCTGTGTGCCGCCCTGGCTGGCGCTGGATTGGCATTCCTGTGGTTCAATGCGTATCCCGCCCAGGTGTTTATGGGTGATGTCGGTGCGCTGGCCCTGGGTGGCATGCTGGGCACGGTTGCCGTTGTTGTCCGGCAGGAAATTGTCCTGTTTATCATGGGGGGCGTGTTTGTGGTGGAAACACTGTCGGTCATGATCCAGGTCATCTGGTTTAAATACACCAAGAAAAAATATGGTACCGGACGCCGGATACTTCGAATGGCACCTTTGCACCATCACTTTGAAGTGGGTGGCTGGAAAGAAACCCAGGTAGTGGTTCGCTTTTGGATTATCACGATGATGCTGGTGTTACTTGGTTTGGCAACATTGAAATTACGATGAATACACAGTCTGAAAACAACGCTTTATCTTTTCCTTCCTCGGTCCTGGTTCTGGGACTGGGGGAAACCGGGCTTGCCGCCGCTTTATGGTGCCTGCGCAATCAGGCGCGTTTGCGCATTGCCGATACCCGGGCCAACCCGCCAGGCCTTGATAAGCTGGATGCAACCGGGCAGCCCTTTGAAAAATTCCTGGGGGACCAAAGTTTTGATGACCAGGCATTGGAAGGTGTCGAGGCGATTGTATTAAGCCCGGGTCTGGTGCCGTCCGAGCCGCATCTGGCTGATTTTCTTGCCCGTGCGAAACAGCGGAATATTGAAATCCTGGGTGAAATTGAATTGTTTTCCCGCGCACTTTTGCAGTTAAGGCAAACACAGGGTTATGAACCTAAGGTGCTGGGTATCACCGGAACGAATGGTAAAACCACGGTGACGACCATGGTTCGGGACATGTTGCAGGAAGCTGGCCTGGTTGCCGTGGCCGCGGGCAATATCAGTCCCTCGGCATTAACCGCGCTCATGGCTGCGCTTGATGCCAATGCCTTGCCCGATGCTTGGGTGCTTGAACTGTCCAGTTTTCAGCTGTTAACGGTTAAAACGCTGCACCCTGATGCTGCGGTCGTGCTGAATATTACCCAGGATCACCTGGACTGGCATGCCAGCCTGCAGGAATACGCCGATTGCAAGGCAAAATTGCTCAAAATGAGCCAGGTGGCCATTATCAATCGCGATGATGAAATGGTGAGTGCCATGGTTGAGTTTGCCAATGACCTGAATGTGCGGTCTTTTGGTGAAGCCGAACCCGTCCTTGATCAGGATATGGGCCTGGAAGAAAGTAATGGCATATTGTGGCTGGCGGCTTGCAGTGCCGATGAGTTTGATCTGCCCGAAACCGGCGGCAGGAGAAAAAAGACTACGGAACGCCCGGTTAGAAAACACGGGGTGCTTAAACGGTTGATGCCGGCAGATGCCATGCTGGTGCGAGGCCGGCATAATGCCCTGAATGCCTTGGCAGCCATGGCGTTGT
>CAZPNE010000068.1:0-8890 GCA_964588255.1 uncultured Advenella sp.
ACCACTTTTACATTGGCATTGCGACGATACTTGCTGGCATCGACCAGCACCACCACCTTGCTGCTTCTTTCAATAACAGCATGCTTGACCAAAACCTTGTCGGTATCAAAATCCATCAGGTTTGCTTCAACATCAAAACCCGAACCACTGATAAAGCTCAAATCATAGCGAAAAGAATGCAGCAATTTATTTGTAAAACTACCTGTCAGTGCGCCATCACTTGATTTCAGACATCCCCCTGGCAGCAAAACTTCAACACCCATCATACCTACCAGCAGGTTTGCCACAATGGTGCTGGCGGTTACCACCCTTAATGGTGCCACTGCACTATTTTTCAGGACTTTGGCAAACGCCTCTGCTGTGGTGCCGACATCAATAAAAATGGTCATGCCAGGCTGCAACAATGACAGTGCCTTGTGCCCGATTTTAACTTTAGCCTCAACCGCCACCTGCTGCTTGTCTTTGTAGGGAATTCGGGCCTGATCCTGCGCGACACCTGCTCCACCATGAAAACGACACAAAAACCCATACTGATCCATCAGGATTAGATCGCGCCTTATAGTTTGCTGGGAAATGCCAAAATAATTGGCCAATGATTCAATGGTAACAAACCCCTGTTCTGTAACCATGCCCAAAATCTGTAACTGCCGTTTATTTAGTTCGAAAGTCATACTATGTTTATAAAAATAAAAACAAACATTATTGTGTTTGTCATAAAAATTACATATTTTTAACGCTACAATGTAATATATCTTACATTATAAACAGTCATTAAAGCTCTTCTTGTCATGTAGCTGCCTGTTTATCACTATAAGCCTATTTTTGGAATTTTTATGAATGACACCCTGTTGTGGTCTGAAAAAGCACAAACCCTCTTTTCCGAATCCGGTTTTCAATTCGACCCCTGGCAATGGCAGTGGCAAGCACAACAAACAACCCTGACAGATGATGCCCGGCCAATTGATGCGCTTTCAGCACTGCAACAGCTACGGCCACAGCTGCGTAAAGTACCAATAGCCGTTATTGGTCCGCGCGAAGCAAGCAGCGAAGAATATGAATGCGCGGAACAACTGGGCAAGGCACTTGCAGAAGCGGGCTTACAATTGATATGTGGCGGTAAAAACGGCGTGATGGAAGCGGCGGCAAAAGGCCATCTACAAGCAGGTGGCAGCCCCATTGGCCTGATTCCCGAAACCGAATGGACACAAGCCAATCCTTATATCAGCATCCCAATCGCCACCGGTATTGGCAAATCACGCAACGTGATTATTGCCCAAGCATGCCCGGTACTGATTGCGGTAGGCGGTGGTTACGGCACAATGTCGGAAATGGCATTTGGCCTGCATTTTGAAAAACAGATTCTGACTCTTGGCAACGCGCCTGTTTTACCTGGCACCATTGCCTGTGATAACGTGGCTGATGCCATAGCCCAAACGGCAAACTATCTGCTTCGTCATGAAACCGATCATAACTAATCATTGTATTTCGCATAAGTGTAAAGAAACACCAATCACGCTACGCAAAATGTAAACTTACTTACAACAACAAGGTGACAAATCGTGCTAATCATTGCGATTTTATATCTCGTTTTTCTATTCACCCCTATTGCCTTGTTACTGCTTGGCTCATTTGGGGAAACATGGAGCAACACCATCTTACCCGTCGGGTTTACCTGGCAATGGTTTGAGCAGGTTATCAATGACCCCAGTTTCCGCCGGGCCTTCTGGTCAAGTATTCAGGTTGTGATCGCAACATGTATTTTAAATATCCTGATTGGCATTCCCCTGGCCTATGCCATTTATGCCAGTGCCCGTCGAGGTGTACAGCTAGCGGCCAAAATTATGGCTCTGCTGCCTATCGCGGTACCCGATCTGGTATTGGGTTTTGGCTTTATACTGGTATTTTCTTCAGACACCCTGCCCTGGCTGGGCAGCATCTGGCTGCTGATTGCCGCTCATGTCATCCTGACGATTCCTTATACCGTTAATACCATCCTGGCTGATATGCAACAACAACGTTTGCATCAGTATGAGCAGGTTGCCGCTACCCTCAGCGCTTCTTTCTGGACCCGGATGAAAGATATTGTCCTGCCCCTGATCGGCACCAGCATTTTTTCTTCCATGTTAATGGTTGCAGCTCTTTCCATTGGTGAGTTCCAGATTTCCAATCTGATTGCCGGCTTCCTTTCCCGGACTTATCCGGTCGTGCTACTACAGGCATTTTATGGTGCCACCGGCTTTGCCTGTGCCGCAACCGTTATCCTGCTTTTACTGGCAATTGTGGCTTCTTTAGGAAGTACTGCCACTTCAAACCTGACAAAACGAGGCTAACCTATATGCCGATTCATTTTAAAAACGTCAATTTCCACTATCCAAACAGCGCGAATGGGGTTTTTGATATCAACCTGGAAATTAAAGATGGCGAATTTCTGGCCGTGATTGGCCCTTCGGGCTCAGGTAAATCAACCCTGCTGAAAATGCTGTCCGGTTTTGCCACCCCCACCTCCGGCTCGGTGATTCTGGATGGGCAGGACATTACCCGCATGCCACCCGAAAAACGTCAACTGGGTATTGTTTTCCAATCCTATGGTCTGTTTCCTCATATGTCGGCACGAGACAATGTCGCCTATCCCCTAAAAATCAGGGGTATTAATAAAGAACAGCGTCAGGCCATGGCACTTGAGGCACTTGACCGTGTCAGCCTGAAAAATTGGGCACATAATATGCCATTATCCCTGTCAGGAGGACAGCAGCAACGGGTGGCACTGGCACGAGCCCTGGTGTTCTCTCCCAAGGCCTTATTGCTGGATGAGCCCCTGTCTGCCCTGGATGCGGCACTTAGGGTAGAAATGCGTGACGAAATCCTGCGTGTCCAGCGCAGTGCCAATATTGCCACGCTGCATGTTACCCACGACCAGGAAGAAGCCCTGTCGATTGCAGACCGGATTGCCATTATGCAGGCTGGCCGGATTATCCAGTTAGGCAGCCCCAAAGAGCTTTACGACAATCCCGTCAATCGCTGGGTTGCCTCTTTTATTGGACAGGCCAATTTATGGGACGGCAAAATCAGCAAGCAAAACAATCATGTTGAAACGCCCGCTGGGATTTTATGCTGTGACACAGGCAATTATCCACCAGGCACACCCGTGACTGTCATGATCCGCCCTGAATCCATTGTACCCGGCATCAAACAGGAACAGCCACAAAACAATATTTTGCAAGGCACCATCCATGCCGACCGGTTTTTAGGTTCGGCACGTCGTATAGACCTGCAAATAAAACAAGCGCTTTTACGCATAGACACGCTTTCGCGAGAGCCGTTTGAGCATGTAACCATTCCGGCAGCATCCATCAAACTGCTCCCTGCCGAATAAAAGTCCATCCAATCCTATTTTATATCTGGAGATATACGATGATCCGCTTTAAATCATTCCGACTCATTACCCTTGCGGCTCTCTGCGCCACTGCCTCTGTCGCTCAGGCCTTTGAAGGCCCCGAGTTATACGAGGGTGAAAAAGCCCTCTATGAAGCAGCCCAAAAAGAAGGCATGATCGTTTCCTTTGATACCGGACCAACCTGGGCCAATTGGAACGCGCAATTCAATGCCTTCAAACAGCGTTATCCAGGAGTAGAACTGGTCTATAACGACCTGGGCTCCGCTGCAACAGTTGTTGCACTGGACAAATCCCGCAACCGCCCACAAGCCGATACTGCCTATTATTTTGCCGCATCGGCCCTTGATGCGGTCGCCAAAGATGTAGTCACCGGGTTTGAGCCAGTCAACTACGATAAATTACCCGACACCCTCAAAGAAAAAGATGCCAAATGGTTCACGGTTCATACTCTGAACATTGCCTTCCTGGTCAACAAGAAACTGGTAAAAAATGTCCCTGAAACCTGGGCGGACCTGCTGAAACCAGAATATAAAGGTGGTATTGTTTATCAGGATCCACGCTCGACCGGACAGGGTCAAGTTATTGTTTTTGCCGCTAATTTTGCCCATAATGGCGATATGGACAATGTTAAGCCAGGCATTGATTACCTGGGTGAGCTGCAAAAAACCGGGAATGTATTGCGTACCGTAGGCACCACCCCTTACGCCCAGTTCCTGAAAGGTGAGATCCCTATCTGGATCGGCTATGAAAACGATGGTCTGAAAGCAAAGCTCGTTGACGGCATGGGTGATGACATTGCGGTTGTCATTCCTAAAGAAGGTTCTGCTGCGGCACCTTATGCCATCAGCCTGGTTAAAAACGGACCAAACCCGAATGCCGGCAAATTATGGCTGAACTATATCATGACCGACAAGGGCCAAATTACCTTTGCTGAAGGTTATGTACGCCCATCGGTACCTGGTATTAAGCTGCCTGAAAGCGTGGCAGACAAACTGCAGGATGCCCCGCAGATCAAACCGATCGAAATTGCCAAGGCGACAGCAAAAAAAGCTGAAATCGACAAAGCGTGGGCCACTGCGGTTCTGGGTCAATAATAACGACTTGATCAGGTAAATCGCGTTTGATGCCATTTACCTGATCTTTTATGGCTGATTCATACTATGCTCATTTCACACAGGCGCTTTGCGCTCTTCACCTCACCAGGCCTGATTCTGTTCTGCCTCTTCTTTATTTTGCCAGTTATCTTAATACTTGGTGAAGCTCTTTCCGATAATACGGCTTTCGGACGGGTACTTTCCGATCCGTTATTCCAGAAAGGTTTGTGGGGTACGATTGTCCTGGGAACACTGACTCCTTTATTTTCCGTGATTGTCGGTTTCTGTGTGGCAATGGCTCTTAACCGCATGAAACCCGGCATGCGTACAGCCTCCCTGTTCGCCATTTCCCTGCCCCTGACCTTCTCGGGCCTGATTATTGCCTATGGTTTTATTCTGGCCTTTGGCCGTGCCGGCTTTATAACACAGATTGCGGCCAAGTTCGGCTTTGATCCCGCCGTTGTCGGTGCCCTTATTTACTCTCCGTTTGGCCTGGGCCTGGCATATTCTTATTACCTGATTCCCCGTGTCGTCATGGTCATGCTGCCTGCGGTACAGAATTTTGATATGGTCCAGCTATCGGTGGCACGCTCATTGGGAGCCGGTTATTTGCGTACCATTGTTGGCATTATGCTACCCCAGGTATTACCCAGCCTGGTTTCCGCTTACTGCCTAACTGCCGCCGTTGCAATGGGCGCCTACGGTACGGCACTGGCGCTGGTGGGTACACAGATGAACATTTTACCTTTATTGCTATATAGCAAAATTTCCGAAGGGGGGACCGACCTGCCCGCAGCAGCGGCCATTTCAATGATACTAATGACGCTCTGTTGTATTATTATTGCCTTAGGTGAAGTTTTTGTCTCATCACGCAAAGACCAGCAACAGCGCCATTAATGCATCTCAATTCATTTAAATCAACGCTAATTGTTTGCGCCGCTGAAAATGCCTGGCATGACCGTAAAGCCATTGATCCCCTTGACGCGGTCTGTCCAGCGGCGCAAGGCCGGGTAATCAATCAAAGAGATACCGGCCTCATCAGACAGCATGATATGGGGAAAACAGGCCAGATCGGCAATAGTGGGACGCTCACCTGGGCACAGCCACGCATGACCGGCCTTTTCGGCAAACCACAGGTGTTCGTCGATAACCGCCAGCAATTGCCGGGCTGTCTTGCACCGCAGAGCCACATTTTCATCCTTTCCAAATACTTGTGCCCAGCGTGCGGTTGAAACCGTTTCATTCAGGTCATTGGCAAAGGACAGCCACATCTGGACACTGGCAATCCGGGATGCATCCTCAAGTGGATACCATTTTCCCTTAGGGGCATATTTGCAGGCCAGATAAACCAGAATGGCCTGTGAATCGCGCACAATAAACCCGTTATCTTCCAGTACCGGCACTTTGGCCAAAGGATTGATGGCACGAAAACGGGCCTGTTGATGCTCCTGCCCGGGAAAAAGCTCAACCGGGATAAGCTGGTGTTCCTGCCCCAGAATACTCAGGAACAGGCGAACCTTATAACAATTTTCTGAAAATTCGCAATCGTACAAACTCAGCATTCCCGCTCCTAAATATCCAGTACCAGATCACCGCTTGCGCTACGTGACACACAAGGCATCATGCAATCACCGCTTTGTTTTTCTTCTTCACTCAGGTAAACGTCTTTGTGATTGATCTTACCTGAGAGGACTTTTGTATAACAGGTCCCACACACACCCTGTTCGCACGAGGTTTCAATCTGCACCCCGTATTCCCTTAAGGCATCGGTAATGCTGACACCAGAAGGAATGATATAGCTTTGGCCTGACTTGGCCAGCGTAACTTTGAATGTGTGTTCATCCTGATGGGTAATCCGGTTGGAAAAAAGCTCATGACGAACCTGGATGTGTGACCAGCCATTTTCCTGAATAACCCGTAAGGCGGTATCAAGCAAGCCTTTGGGGCCACAAATATACACATTGGGCTGCTCGGGACTTACCTTGGCCAGGATGGTTTTAAGCTGTCCGGCCACCTGGTCTGGCTGCATGGCCTGGTAAAACGAAACACTATCCAGTTTATTAAGCTGGTCAACAAAAGCGCGGGAATAGATATTACGGACAAAATAATGCAAATGATAAGGCAGTTTTTCATGTTCAAGCTGGCTTGCCATGGCCACAATCGGTGCGACGCCAATACCACCGGCAATCAGCGTGCCACCTTTTCCCGGAACCAGGCGAAAATGGTTCTTGGGTGCTGAAATCTCAAGTACGCTGTCTTCCTTAACCTCATTATACAAAGCGGCTGAGCCTCCCCTGGACTCGGATTCGAGCTTGACCCCGATCAGCAGCTCCTGCGCTTTAGTATCCCATTCAACCAGGGAAAACTGCCGTACCAGGCCTTGCGAGGTACGAACATCAATATGTGCGCCGGCTTCAATGCCCTTGAAACGATTGAATGAAGGCAAATGCAAACGAAATGAAGCCACCTGTTCGGCAATTTCCTTGCGCTCGACAACCCGTGCCGGCAACCAGCGCGGCAAGGCCTGTACCGGCTGGGGTGCAATAACCGGTTCTTCTTCCCTGATTTCCCTGTCGGCTTCCATTTCAAGCTTCAGGCTTGTCAAGGCCTGGTTGATGCGACGTGTCCACTTAAGTTCATCATCACTTTGATTGCACATGGCATGAATGACGGTTTTTTCGGTATGGGCCGGTTGCAACATGAACAACACGTCGATCGTTTGAAGCATGTATTCTTGCCAGCAGACATGCACCATTAGCCCGTCATGCTGCGCCTGAAAGGTTTGTTTATCGGCATGCCGGTCATATTGACAGAAATTCAGCAACTGCGCCTGTACAAGCGATAATGGCGCATTGACAGTGATGCTGCGCAACACGCTGGATGGCAGTGCAAAAGCATGGGTAAGCGTGCTTGGCTCACTTAAATAATCGCGTGCAAGATTGACCCAGACAAAACCGTTTTTTTCTGCCACGGAAAAGTTTTTGGCACAGGCCGAGTGCGGCATGCTGCCATCGGGTACTGAAGGAATGACTGAACACTGCCCGTCCCCGGAATGAAACTGCCAGCCATGATATTGACACTTCAGGCTCTTGCCAGTATTAATACCCAGGGTTAACCGCATACCACGGTGAGGGCAACGGTTTTCCCAGGCATTGACCTCACCCTTGTCGGTTCTCCATAAAGCCAGCTCCACACCATGCAATTGGGTATGGAATACATGACGCAAAACCAGCTCATCGGCTCTGGCAACGGGAAACCATTTATCTTCAAACATATTCAACTCTTATCAGCATTAAGACAGACTGTATTTCAGGGATTCTGAAAGGTTCCATAGCACACGCCTTTTTCACTTAGCCAGTGTCGATAGGCTACCGAAGAGGCATCTGCGCCGGTTGATATTTCAAAACCGGATAATAGCGGCAATTTACGCGGAACTTGATTATTCAGTATGGCAATATCCTGGCCAATGATACTTTGCCGAAACAAACGCAATTCTTCAAGGCTCGCGCTGTCATCCAGGTAAGCCATTGGCATATGAACAATACAGCGATCTTCATCACAGGGCTGGACAAAAAGACAAACAAGGTCTTTTTTTTCCGGCTGCAAGGGGCACGTTTTATACAATAGGGCACTAAACGGGCGGCATACCCTGTAAATATACGCAATATTCATGCCTCCTTCATGACTGAAGGCTGGCATAGGTTGATAAAACTCACTGTCCCGGACATAAATTTCATCATTTTCAATCTCAACACGATACGGCTTAACCGCCGTGTGGGGCATTTCACCCAGTGTTCCATCATGAACGAACGGGAAATGCGCCATATCCAGAAAATTCTCCACGACCCGTAAACCGGAAGCCTGAACACAAACTGGAACCGTTGCCAACACACGTCGCCCGGAATCCTGGAGTTCGGGAATGGCAAACATATCCGGCGGATTTCCCAAGCTGACCCAATAGGTATAATGCTGCATTAATACCGGCAGCCGTTCTTGGGTATCACGCTGAATCGCATAAAAGGCGGCATTTTCATCCAATCCATACGCAATGGGCTGCCCCAACAACCGGGTGTGGTAAACCTTGCCTGCAACGGGCATATTTTCCGTTGCCACAGGATACCACTGGTCAAGCACAACCGATTCGATTTTCATGTACACACCTTAACAACCAATGGCAGGATAGCTGCCATTATTAATTACCCAACAACCCAGCCCAATTACAAACATATTACGCCCTTTGAAGGCATTGTGTCATCTTGGCCAATATCAGCCACTACACTATATAGCAATAACCATATCATGACATTGCCGGAGGTAAAAAAAAGCACCCTTAGCGGGTGCTTTTTTATGATACCTGAATGATTGATTGCTCAATTACTCGGCGTCAACAACTTCGTCAGCA
>CAZPNE010000069.1:0-8834 GCA_964588255.1 uncultured Advenella sp.
AGTGCCTGGGCAAAATCGTACATGTATTCAAAGTAATCACTGGCGAAATACAGGTTTTCCTGGTCGCTGCTGGTCCAGGAAAAACCCAGCCATTGAACCGTGTCTTTGATGGCATCAACATATTCCTGTTCTTCTTTTTCGGGGTTAGTGTCATCAAAGCGCAGGTGACAGATGCCGCCGTAATCCCGGGCCAGCCCGAAGTTCAGGCAGATGCTTTTGGCATGCCCGATGTGTAGATAGCCGTTGGGTTCGGGCGGAAAGCGGGTGCGGATTCTGGCGCTGTCTTTGGGCGCATTGGCTTGTACCGATGCAGGGCCAGGTACGCCAGCCCATTTTTTGGATTGGTAGCGTCCTGCACTCAGGTCATTTTCAATAATGGTTCGCAAAAAATTGGAAACGGGTACATCAGTTGAGAAATCAGTCATACAGAAATTTATCAATAAATCATGAAATAGCATACATTCTGCCACGTTCAGGGGTTAGACTCACGGTGAATAATCATAGTTATACAAAATAGTTCGTGAATCGTTGCTTATGTTTGAAATTTCCCCGCTTTTGCTTGCCGAATGGCAGTTCTTTGGTTCATTAGGCTTTTTGTCGGTGTTTGTCGCCGTGTTGTTTTCGTCGGCCTGGCTGCTGCTTTTTCTGAAGCTGGCCTGGCACAAGACAGGGCAAGACGCCTGGATTGGTGTTTACCGTTATTGGGTACGGGTATTTGCCCTGGCCATGGTGGTTAGTGTGGCGGTTACCATCCCCCTGATGATACAGGCAGGCACGTTATGGCCGGCACTGCTAATGAAAATAGCCGGTGTGGCCGGGCCATTGGCCTGTTTGGCCGTCTTGCTGGCTTTTGTCTGTAAATTGATTTTCCTTAACGGCATGCTTTACCGTCAAGGCAAAATGAAAGAAAAATGGCATACGGCATCGGTGTTGATGTCGGCACTGGGGGTGACAGGCATTGTTTACCTGATGCTGGCCTTGCAGTCCTGGATGAATGCCCCGCAGGGAACTATTAAGACAGAAAGCAATATTGTTGTGCATGACTGGCTGGCCATTGTGTTTCATCATGAAATTGCCTGGCGCTTGATACTGGTGTTTGCCGGATCCAGCCTGTGTCTGGGTTTCATGATGATGGGTGTTAGTGCCTGGCAGGTTTTAAGGCGGCCCTTGAACCAGGCAGAAAACCTGACTTTCCGTATTGGCCTGGTCATGGCTTTGTATGGCATGGCTGGCTTTGTCTTGCAGGTTCTTTTTGCCCAGGATACTTTGTTTGTGCCTTTTGCCGCCAATGGCTGGCGCAAGGTGTGGTGGGGGGGCATTCTGTTGCTGGGGATCATGCTGCTGGTGTTGACACTGTTATGCTATTACCTGTTAGGTAAAAAACGGGATATTGGCAAAATGCCGGTGTTTTTACAAAAGTGGTGCTCTCTCATGACTTTTTCCGGGTGCTTGCTGGTCTTGTTAACGGGCGCGCTGTCTTATTTCCGGAATTTACCTTTTATTGTCTACAAGGAAATTGCCCTGCAGGAAGTTTTTCGGTATTTAAGTACCCAGACTCTGGTGCTGTCTTCGCTGGCCTATCTGGTGGTTTATCTGCTTATTGCCGTCAGTTTCAGGCAAATGTTTTACCAGGCTGCCCGCTATGGGGTGGTGCCGGTGCGTAAAACCATGGGGGCAGCGGCATGACTGAACTGGCAAATTTGTTGGGCTTAAGTATTTATGATCCGGTATTCTGGATGCCGCTGGCCTGTATGGCGGCATTTTCCCTGTTAGTGCTCATGGGTGCTATTCTGGATGGCTTTGATCTGGGTGTTGCCCTGTTGCTGCCATTTGCTGGCGAGCACCGCAATCGCATGATGGGCTTGCTGGGGCCATGGCGCAATATCAATGAGTTTTGGCTGTTGTTGGGGATTGTGTTTTTCATGGCCATCTTCCCCAAAGCCTGGGCTTTTATTTTTACTGTCCTGTATTGGCCCATGATTATGATTGCCCTGGGGGTTATGCTGCGTAATATTGCGTATGAATTTCGCCTGCGCTCAAGCGGTGGGTGGCGTCATGTCTGGACCACGATGTTTTTTGTGGGGGCTTTGTGCATGGTGCTGGGGCAGGGCTGGGTATTGGGTAAATTCGCGGTTAATTTCCAGGAAGAGCCCGGTTATGATTTTTTTGCCTTGTTCATTGCCCTGTGTGTGGTTGCCCTGTATGCCCTGTTGGGGGCATTATGGCTGGTAATGCGGCTTAGTGCTTCGCAGGGTTCCTTGCAGACCATGGCGATCAAATGGGCGCGTCGCACAGTCAGGCTGGGTGCAGCGGGCCTGTTTGCGGTAATGGCGGCCCTTGGATTTAGCAATACCGGTATTTTTTATAAATGGGCGTTGTTTGACACACTGGGCATGGTGTTGCCAGGCTGGTTGTTAATATTAAGCCTGTTTGTGCTGATTGAAATTCTGCTACGTCATGCCCATAAAAATGACTGGTTGGGACGTTTGCCCTTTATATTGCTGCTGCTGGTGATTGTGCTGGCGGTGGCCGGCTTTGCTTACAGTTATTTCCCATTTCTGGTTTATGATGAATTAAGCCTGTGGGACAGTATCGATTCTGTCGCCACCCTGCGTTTGCTGGTGTGGGGGATGGCTTTTGTTCTGCCGGTCATGCTGGTGTATTTTGGCTGGGTGTACGGGGATATGTTCGATAAGCTGCGTTAGTTGTCTGCCAGGGGCAGGGTGATGTCAACACGCAATCCACCCGATTCACCGCTGCCCAGTTCCAGCGAACCATGATGGGCCTTTGCAATGGCGTCTGCCAGCGCCAGGCCCAAGCCCACGCTACCGGTTTTGGTGCGGGCCGAATCCAGCCGTGAGAATGCCCGCAGGGCTTCGGTGCGGCGTTCAAGCGGAATCCCTTCACCATGATCGCAAACAGAGATCACCACTTTTTTATTGTTTGTGCGTACCTGGACCTCAACCGGGGGCTGGCCATGTTTCAGGGCATTGCTAATAAGATTGTCTAAAAGGCGTCCCAGTGCCAGGCCATCGGCATTAATAAAAACTTTGTTTTTTGGCATGGATTTCAGGAAAACGGGGCTACCTGCTCCTTCCCACGATAAAACGCGCTCATCAATCCAGGCATTCAGTTCAAGTTTACTGAAGGTGTAGGTGCCAGGGTCTGAGCCACGAACATAGCCAATGAACTGGTCGATCATGCGCTGCATATCCTGAACGTCGTTGCGCATGCCTTCCTTCAGGGTCTGGTCGTCGGTCATTTCCAGTCTGAGCCACATACGGGCCAGCGGGCTTTTCAGGTCATGTGGCAGGCCGGCCAGCAGGGTTTGTTGCACCAGTTTGGATTCCTCAAGGGCATCAAGCATGGCGTTGAAACGTTCGCCTAATAGTCGGGTTTCGGTAGGGCCAGCCGGCGTTACCCTTTCAGGACGACCCTGGGCAAGTTGGTCTGCGGCTCTGCTTAAACGGGTAAGCGGGCGTGTGATATGCCAGGCAAAGCCGGCAGCCATAGCAATCAGCAACAGGTTAATGCTTAACCACGCCATCATGATGGCCTGCATATTTGGGGGTTCTATGCGGTCTAGTGGAATGACCAGCCATTCGCGAATTACTGTGTTATCAAATTCGTTTAGCTGTGGCAGAAGTGAGATGTACATGCGCGGTTCTTCACCACGCGACAGACCTACCCGCGTACCATCATTCAATTCACGATTCAGGTTGTTGATAAGATCGCGCAGGTTGTTGCGCAGGTCACCCAGTGGATAATCAGCCACTTTTTCCCTATGGGGAAGGTTTTCGGCATCGCGGCGAAATGGTTGTGAAAAACGGGTGTCTTTCGGTAGCTGGCGTGACCATAAGCGCCATTTTTTCTGTGATGCCTCTTCAATGAAGCTGGCCCGGTTTTCGGCCGGAATCTGTGCGACCGCGGCTCTTAAGGTGCGAATGGTGGTAGTCAGGTAATTGACCACCACATCTTCGATATAACGTTCCCTAAGGTAGTTGCCTACCGAAAGGCTGCCAACCTGGACCAGGATGATGGTGCCTAGCATCATGAGAATCATTTGCAGGCGCAGGGAGCGTGGCCACAGCTTGAGTTTTTTCATGCATCAGGGGAAAACCGGTAGCCGATTCCCCATACCGTTTGAATCCAGCGCGGGTCTTTGGGATCGTCTTCAATAGCCCTGCGCAAGCGCAAGATCGCGATATCGATGGCACGGTCATTGCGTTCGCCTTCATCGTCATCACGGGCCAATGTTAGCAGCCGTTCCCGGGACAGGGGTTTGCCCGGATTTTTGACCAGTGCTTCTAGCAGATTGATTTCACCACCGGTAAGTTTGACGATGGCTTCATCCTTGAAAAGTTGGCGTCGGGCCGGATCAAAGGTAAAGGGACCAAAACTGATGGGGGTTTCCTTGATCAAGGCCGAGGGACCTTTTTTGCGACGCAGGACGGTTTCTATGCGGGCCAGTAACTCCCGAGGATCAAAGGGCTTGCCTAAATAGTCGTCTGCGCCCGACTCAAGACCAATAATGCGGTCGGCGGTTTCATCGCGGGCGGTAAGTAAAATAATGGGAATATCTTCCTTCTGGCTGCGTAGCTTGCGGCAGGCTTCCAGGCCGTCCCCCCCCGGTAACATGCGGTCAAGCACGATCAGGTCAGGCGAAAATTTGGTGATTCGTTGCGGCAAGTCTGTGGCATCCGGAGCCAGCAGGGTATCGTAACCGTGACGGTTAAGGTACTCGGCCAGTAGCTGCCTAAGAGCCGGGTCGTCGTCAACAACGAGAATTTTGATGTGCTGTTTTTCCATAGTGCTTATATCTTGCCAAAGTACGTGCCATTAGGCAAGCATTGGAAATGAATTGAAATTGAATGATGCGCGGAAATCAGCCCTGCAGGGAAAAGGCAGGGCTGATAGGGCTTACCTGATATTGAAAGTGCGGTTGGCCTGGGTTTTTTGGCTGTCGATACTGCGAACCCGGATAGTGACTTTTCTTGGTGTCAGGGTGGGGGGTAAGGTAAGACTACCGTTTAATTGCTGGAAGTTGGTAATGTTGATTTCAGTAGGGGGTATTTCAGCATAGCCGGTTTTTCCGTTACGGTATCTGCCTTCTACAATAAATTCAAGTTGGGCCTTGTAATCGGGTTCGGCATCATCGCTTTTCATGATGAGCAATTTGTAATCAAGTTTGCCCATTGCCGATTCAAATTCGGCGGCCCGGATGCCTAACGGGTTGCCGCTTGGGTCGGCAGGAATGGCTTTCTTGATCAAGTCCAGATCGGCAGTAAGCTGCTGAATGCGCTCCTGGCTACTTTGCAAGGTGTTCCCTTGGGCTGAATTGCTTTTTTTCAGGGCATCAAGATCCAGGGTGGTTTTTTCAAGCTCGGCTTGCAGGCGTTGTTTTTCCTGTGTCAGCAGGCTGATTTCATTGGTCAGGTTATTGGACTCTTCAACGCTAAGGCGTTTGGGACCATAATTGGTTTGCAGAAACCAGAACCCGCCTGCGCCAATAATGACACCAGTAAACAGGATCACGAGCCAGCGTGGCATGCGCTTGCCGCGACGGCTGCTACTGCTTTCATAAACGGAGGGTTTGAAAACGGCTCTTTTTGAAGATCCAAACATTACTGAATTATCCTTTGGTTACGAAATGAAGTGATTTCATTGGGGTTGGCTAGAGGTGGCAGAGGTATTGTTGTCACATTTTAACTGCTGGTCAAGCAGGGCAAGTCTTTCGGGTGTACCGACATCAATCCATTCTCCGGTATGGAGGCTGCCTTCCACCAGATGGCTTTGCATGGCCAAACGTAATAAGGGTGCCAGTGGCAGCGCCTGTTGTGGATTGATTCCCCTGAAAAAGGATGGATGATAAACGCCAATGCCTGCGAAGGTGTGATTAATGGTAGCGGGTATTTTGTTGTGCAATAACCCTTTGCTGTCTAGATGGAAATCCCCTTCGGGGTGATGAGGGGGATTATCCACCATGACCAGCCAGGCTTGTGTTGATGCATTATGCAAATGGTCAACAATTGTAACGGCCTGCATGGGGTTCCAATTACACCAGATATCGCCATTGATGACCAGGAAAGGCTGTTCGCCCAACAGGGGCAGGGCATTAGCAATGCCACCGGCGGTTTCCAGGCCTTTGGGTGATTCGGCAGAGTATTCAATGGCAACGCCAAACTGGTTGCCGTTGCCCAGGGTTTTTTCTATTTTGTGACCCAGCCAGGCATGGTTGATGACAATATCGGTAATGCCAACGCTGGCCAGCCGCTCTATGTGCCACACAATAAGGGGTTTGCCACCCACGCACAGTAACGGCTTGGGCAAGTCATCGGTAAGCGGGCGCATGCGTTCGCCACGACCGGCTGCCAGAATCATGGCCTGAATCAAAATGTATACCCCGTTTTTTGTTCAATGTTCTCTAGCCGGTCTAGCAGCCGTAGCAGGGGCTTGAAGACAAGATAGCGGTTGGCGACCTGGCGTACATAGGCATTGACGCGAGGAATATGTGCCAGGTAATGATCTTTGCCGTCCCGGATGGAGAGCCGGGCAAAGACGCCTAAAATGCGTAAATTACGCTGCAATCCCATGAATTCGTAATCGGTATGAAAATTGGCGAAATCATCGGGGACTGGCAGTTTTGCTTCTTGTGCCATTTGCCAGTAGCGAATAGCCCAGTCCAGTTGCTGGGGCTCTTCCCAAGTGGTGCGGGCATCCATGACCAAAGAGGCCAGGTCATAGGAAATGGGCCCGTTGACGGCGTCCTGGAAGTCGATAATGCCCGGGTTGGGGCCATAAATATCCTGGTCGTACACCAGCAAATTGGGAGAATGATAATCGCGATGTACAAACACGCAGGGCTGTTTGGCATTGTGGGCTACCAGCAGGCTGAAGGTTTTTTCAAGGGCGTTTTTTTCATCATCGCTTAGCTGGCTTTGACAATGCTGGTTGACATACCATTCCGTAAATAATTCCAATTCATCGCGCAAGCGCTGGGCATTGTAGGCGGGTAGGTCCAGGACACTGGCCTGCTGCATTTGTACCAATGCCTGAAGGGCATCACGGTAAAGTGTTTGCAAGGCGGTGTCATCAATATCTTTTTGAATGCGCTGGTAATAGGTGTCGTTGCCTAGGTCGGTAAGCAGTAACCAGCCGTTTTCCAGGTCTTTTTCAAGAATGGCCGGTACATTCAGGCCTGCTTTGGCCAGTTTTTCGGCGATATCAATGAAAGGGATGCAGTTTTCGTGCTGTGGGGGGGCATCCATAATGATAAGGGGAGCCTTGTTGGTATCCACGCGAAAGTAACGCCTGAAACTGGCATCGCTGGATGCCGGGCGAAGGCTTTCGGTTTGGATGTGATGGGTATTTGCAAGGGTGTTTAACCATTGTTGCAAGGCATCTTTGCGGGGATCTGCTGAAACGTTTAAGGGCATAATCATAAAATATGAGTATTTCGCGACAATTGGGTGACGAAACCTGAGTCCTGAATGTAAAATCGGTTTAATTTCAGTGAAAGAATTAAAAAAACCGATTTAAATTAAAGAGCAACTACTATAATTGGTCGTTTCGACTTGGCAATTACTCTGGAAAAACCTATTTTAAGCTTTTTAACCGGATTTTGTCTTTTCTGCATCAATAAAATAGTCTGCAGGAGCAATGTCATGGGTAGTTGTTTGCAACCGGGAATAAAATTGTCTGTGTTCCATATAAACAGAATCTTGAATGGATTTGCTTTTTGTGCGTAAAGTTTATGCTTTTACTCTGCTAACGCTTGTTTCGCTTGCCAATACCGGTCTTGCGCTGGCTGCACCCGGCATACGTATTGATGAATACCCGACTTTACTGGATTCATCCTTGTTGCAGGTAACCCCCGGAGATAAAAACAATACCGTTACTTTTACCGACAGTGCGAAGGCTGATTACGACAATAACAGCACTGATATCTCCTTGCATGGGCTGGCTCAGGTGCGGCGTACAGACGCTATCCTGAAAAGTGATCAAATCCGTTATAACACGGATAGCGGCGAGATGACGGCAACCGGGAATACCCGTTTTTACAAGGATGGCACCCTGATTACCGGTACGGGGCTTCAATACAATATCAATACAGACAGTGGCAAGTTCTTTGACCCGGATTTTAACCTGGCTGGCGGTGGCAGCGGTACGGCCAGCGAGGCTGAAGCGCTTGATGATAACCACACCAGGCTAATGGAAGTGATTTATTCGGGTTGCGATTGCCCTGAAAAATTCTGGACAATCCAGTCTCCACAGGTTGATATTTATGAAGACGAGAACGAGGGAATTGCTAAAAACGGGGTGCTTTATATTAAGGGCGTCCCCGTCCTTTGGTCGCCTTACCTTACGTTTCCAATCAGGGCAGAAAAGAAATCGGGTTTGCTGACCCCGACCTATGGTTTTACCACAAGGGGTGGTTATGATCTGGCCGTGCCGTATTTTTTTAATCTGGCCCCTAATTATGATGCCACGCTAACTCCCCGTTATTTAAGCAAACGCGGGTTGTTGATGGGGGGAGAATTCCGTTATCTGATGCCCGGTTATTCCGGTATGGTCACGGGGAATTACCTTAACAAAGATAGGGAAACACGCGAGAAACGCTGGTCATATTCTTTTTTACATAACCAGCAACTTGGCCAGGCCATGGGCCTGAAGTTTAATCTGGGCCTGGATTGGAATGGGGTATCCGACGATAACTATTTTCGTGACTTTACCAGCATGGGCCTGAATGAGGCGGACCAGACCTATTTGTCAAAACGGGCTACCTTGAGTTGGTCGGGGTATAAGTACTGGAGTGGCCATTTAATGCTGCAAAA
>CAZPNE010000070.1:0-8832 GCA_964588255.1 uncultured Advenella sp.
TGAAAGTAGGTCATCGTCAGGCTCTTTATTCAAAAAAAACCCCTTCAGAAAAAAAACTGAAGGGGTTTTTTATTGCCCGTTTTATTTGTTACCTTACCGGATCGCCATCCAGGCAGTGGATTCGATAGATCAAATAACAATTAAAGAAAAGAAAATCATTATTTTTTTTCAAATAGTTATCTATTGTTGTAAACTTCGGAGAATTTAAATTTAACGGGAGATGAATATGGAAAGCATAGGGATGGTATTTGCCATACTCATTGCTATTCTTATCAGTGGTTTAATCGGAAGATTACTGCCCTGGGGTCTTCCATTACCGCTAATACAAATTGCATTAGGTTTTATAATTTCGGGGGTTTTTGATGAAGGTATTCTTTTAAACCCTGAAATTTTCTTTTTGCTTTTAATTCCTCCTCTTTTGTTTCTGGATGGCTGGCGAATACCTAAAGATGAACTAAGACGTGATAAGGGGGGGATTTTTCAACTTGCTTTTGGGCTGGTTATTCTGACGGTATTTGGCTTGGGCTATATCATTCATTGGATGATTCCTTCTATGCCTTTGGCCGTTTCATTTGCGCTCGCGGCAATTGTTTCACCAACTGATCCTGTAGCTGTACAAGGTATTACGAGACGTTTACCCGTACCCAGACGTTTAATGTCCATTCTCGAGGGAGAGGCGCTCTTTAATGACGCCAGTGGTTTGGTGGCTTTTCGAATGGCTGTTCTGGCAGCAATGACGGGTGTGTTTTCCTTAACGCAGGCTGTGACCTCATTTGTTTGGGTTGCCACCGCTGGTATTTCAACTGGGATTCTAACTACTTGGTTGCTCTCAATAGCACATCAGAAACTCAATCATTTATTTGGAGAAGAACAGGGGCCAGAAATTCTCTTGAGTCTGCTAACACCTTTTGCTGCCTATGTGGTTGCTGAAACTATTGGTGGTTCTGGAATTTTGTCTGCGGTTGCAGCTGGTTTAACTATGAGTTCTATTGAGTTATCTGGCCGTATTTCGCCATTAACCCGGATGCGACGTACTGCCATGTGGGATCTTTTACAGTTCACGCTGAATGGTGTCATGTTCATTTTGTTAGGGGAGCAGTTGCCTACGATTTTCAAAGAGGCGATTGATCTGGTTAATCAAACGGGTCATCATAATCCATGGTGGTTACTAATTTATGCTATGGTAATTTCCCTGAGTTTGACTGCCTTTAGATTTATTTGGGTTGCCTTTTGCGTCTATGCACCACGGCTTTTGTCACGAAATGGTAATACTTCAGGTTTACCGAAATGGCGCCATATTTTAATTTTGTCTTTTGCGGGTGTCCGTGGTGCAGTCACATTGGCTGGGGTGATGACCCTTCCATTTTTTTTACCCGATAAATCTGAATTTCCCGGGCGTGATCTTGCCGTTTTTCTGGCCGCGACCGTCATTATCATTTCCCTTATTGCCGCCAGTATTGCCTTGCCCTTGCTGTTAAAAGGATTAGCGCCAAGCAAGTCGTTTCATGTTAGTTATACTAAACAAAAGAAAATGGCAATCAAGATTGCACATCAACAAGCAGCGGATCATCTTAAATTGGTCATTGATAGCTTGGAGAAAAATGATAGTTTGGATACTCAATTTTATGAGGATCTAAAAAGCAAACTGCTTACTGATTTTGAGAATAGTTTTCAGGTAGAGGATGATGAAAAAAATACTGGCTTAGATAAATATCAAACAGAGCGAACTTTGCGTCTGGAGTTGATAGACAAAGCTCGTACCAGTATTTATCAATTGGCCCGTCAAAGGTTAATCTCTGACGAGTTGGCTAGGGAGTTGGTCGAAAAATTAGATTTTGATCACATACGATTTATCTAATGCTTGGGCCATGCCTTACTGCGATGAGTAATTGCAGGATATCGGGAATGATTTTTTTTATTACATGACATCATTCCTGATTTGTGCAATTTTTGTTTCTATACCATATTTTTTTATTTTCATGTAAAGGGTACTTTTGGCAATACCCAGATATTTTGCCACGGATGTCATATTTCCATGATGCAGTGCCAATGCTTGCTCTATTGATTTTTGTTCTGAATGCTGAAGCAATCCTGTGCCTGGAGAAGGCTGTGTATCAGTGTGAGTGGTCGCGCCTTTCCTGAGACAGGAGATGATGTCTGCGGGTATGTCATCTGCTAATAATACATTGCGTTGGCTCATGAGGTACATGTTTTCAATGGTATTCCTGAGCTCCCTGATATTTCCAGGCCAATCATATTGAACAAGTAAGTTTAACGTTTCTGGCATTATTTCTTTAGGTTCATTTCCATATTTATGTTTGAAATTGTCCAGGAAATGATTAACCAATCGAGGTATGTCTTCTTTAATTTCGCGTAAAGCAGGTATATGAATGCTGGTGACGGAAATACGGTAATAAAGATCCATGCGGAAACGTCCTTCGGATACTTCTTCACGCAAGTCACGGTTTGTCGCTGCTATTAATTTGAAGTTGATTTTTCGTGGCTTGTTTTCACCGATTCGGTAAATTTCCCCTTCTTCCAGCACCCTTAAAAAATGCGGCTGCAAGTCGATCGGCATTTCACCTATTTCGTCAAGAAACAGGGTTCCACCATTGGCAGCTTCCACTTTTCCAATCATCCCACCTTTTCGGGCGCCGGTAAACGCACCTTCACAATAACCAAAAAGTTCGCTTGCCAGTAATTCCGGTGTCAATCCACCACAATTCAGGGTAACAAAAGGTCTCTTGTTAGCGATTATGCAATCTACAACCTGATGCATCCCCCTGACAAAGTTTTCTTTGCCCACGCCTGTTTCACCATGGATTAATACCGGGACATTAGTTTTTGCCAATAAGTGAGCTTGTTCTATGGCCTTCTTTAGCAAAGGGGATTGGCCAATTATCTGTTTAAAACCCCGATTTTCCACTTGTTTGTCAGCAGTGAGATGAGACAGTGATATTGATTGAGGTTCTATTTTTTTGCCTGGGGTAGGGCTGGGAATGGTCAGGATAGTACCAATCCGCTCACCTTCATTGATGATGGGTTCTATCCAATCGACTTTTAGCCAGTCTGGTTTTTGTGTCGGGTTGCCATTGCTGATCTGATTCAAGTCCAGAGAAAACAGAGATTCTGTTTTATTCAGATCGAGTTTAATATTTTGTGCCTGAAGCGCCGAGTTGACTTGTTCATTTAACTTGATGGGACGACCTCTACGGTCACAAATGATAATGCCATCGTTGCTGCCTGAAAATTTGCTAATGCTTTGTTCCAGTAACTGATAACGGAATCTAAGTTCTCGTTTGGCAAGCATGCTTTCGATACGGCTGGCGGTGGTAGCCACCAAGGCCAGGCTATGAGGGCTGAAGGTGCTTTTTAATCCGGATATATCAATGGCCCCTAATGTTTGTCCGTCATAGGGATCCCGAATGATCGAAGCGGTACAGGTCCACTCCCGGACACTGGAGCAAAAGTGCTCGGCGGCATGGACCTGTACCGCCTGCCCAGTCATTAAAGCGGTTCCGATGGCATTAGTGCCAGTACGCAATTCATTCCAGTTGTAGCCAGTGGTCAGCTGGATGGATGCAGCTGCATCTAATCCCCGTGGATCACCTTCAATGGAAAGAATGACCCCGTCTGGATCACTCAGAATCATGACGCTTCCGGTTTCTGCCAAAAAATCCCTTGCCATCATCATGACGGGGCGGCTGGCAGCAACCAGTTCCGAGTGACGCTGGCGTAATATTTCCAGATGGTCATCCTCCAGAACGGAAGGGGGATGCAGATGTACAGGATCAATCCTTGCATCAAGGCAGCGCATCCAGGAATCATTAATTAATCGTCTTAATGCATTGGGTGCTGGGGAGTAACCATTCATCACGCTTTCCCATGCACTCATAACACGATGATTGTTGTCAGGGTCAGATAAGCGCTGACTTTTGATCGAGCCTGTCATATTGTCTCCGGCTGAACTTGATTCTATATGCTTGATAGTTAGTTACAGCTCAATGATGTGCATTTATTTTTTGTTGTCTTGTTGGTACTACTTATATTGACTTGAAAAATATATGTTGCACATCGTTTTTTAATTATTTTTTAACTATAACTTTTTCCATCTTCAAGCGCAACCAAGGGGTTGTAAGAAAGGCCAAACAGGGGGCATTGATTGATTTTTCACGATGAAATTTATGATTTTTCAGTATTAACCCTATTGTCCAGATATTGGTCGGAAAGCGTATGAGTGACCGGAAATCGAACGTTCGATTTTAATTTCCTATTAATTTGTTTTTTGCTTTTAAATGGTTTTTTAATTTATTTATTATATAAATCAATGGGTTAATAATAAAAAAGAAGACCTGGCACGGGTTTTGCGTATACATCAATGTAGCAGGCAAAGTTCTGTTATTAAAAAAGGAGCGGAATTTCTGTATTTGCAATGCCAGAAATTCCAAGACAAAAGCGAATAATTATTCAGGAGATATGTTATGCGGACTGAATCCACTCCCGTACAGGTTATGGGTATTGATGCAGGCGGTACGATGACCGATACATTCTTTGTCAGTAGTGACGGTCAGTTTGTCGTTGGCAAGGCGCAAAGTAATCCGGCCGATGAAGCCCAGGCTATTTATGAATCATCCAATGACGCGCTGGCGGCATGGAACCGAAGTGTTGAGGACGTGTATCCTGAGCTGTTAACCTGCGTTTATTCCGGTACGGCCATGCTGAACCGGGTTGTGCAGCGTAAAGGACTGGATGTGGGCTTGATGTGCAATAAGGGGTTTGAAGATGTGCACTCGATGGGTCGTGCCTTGCAAAGTTATCTGGGCTATGCGCTGGAAGACCGTATTCACCTGAATACACACCGTTATGATGAACCGTTGGTTCCGCTGTCCCGTACCCGGGGTGTCGCCGAGCGTACCGATGTACAGGGCAAGGTTGTTATTCCATTAAATGAAGAAGATGTACGGATAGCAACCCGGGAGCTGGTTGCAAAAGGTTCCCAGGCAATTGTTATCAGTTTATTGCAATCACATAAGAATGGGGACAATGAGCGCAGGGCCAGGGATATTTGTCAGGCAGAACTTGAAAAACTGGGCTCGAATATTCCTGTTTTTGCGACGGTTGATTACTATCCTTCCCGCAAGGAAAGTCACCGTACCAATACGACGGTGCTGGAGGCTTATGCGGCAGAGCCTTCACGCAAAACGCTTAAAGGGGTTAGTGACCGTTTCAAGCAACATGGTGGAAAATTTGACTTGCGGGTAATGGCTACTCATGGCGGTACGATTGGCTGGAAAGCCAAAGAGCTGGCACGAACCATTGTATCGGGTCCTATCGGTGGGGTGATTGGTTCCAAATTTTTGGGTGAATTGCTGGGTTACGACAATATTGCCTGCAGTGATATTGGAGGCACCAGCTTTGACATGGCCATGATTACCAAAGGTAATTTTGCCATTAAATCAGATCCGGATATGGCTCGATTGGTCTTGTCCCTGCCGCTGGTTGCCATGGATTCGGTGGGTGCCGGAGCAGGTAGTTTCATTCGAATAGATCCTTATAGCGGCTCCATTAAGCTGGGACCTGACAGTGCCGGTTATCGTGTCGGTATGTGTTGGCCCGAAAGTGGGCTGGATACGGTTTCAGTTTCGGATTGCCACGTTGTGCTGGGTTATTTGAATACAGAAAACTTCCTGGGCGGAGCCATCAAGCTGGATGTGGAAAGGGCCCGTCATTATCTTAAAGTGCAAATTGCGGATCCTTTGGGACTGTCTGTCGAAGATGCCGCAGCCGGGGTGATTGAACTGCTGGATTTGCAATTGCGTGAATACATGCGTTCCACGATTAGTGCCAAAGGTTATAACCCAGCCGATTTTGTCTGCTTTTCTTATGGTGGTGCCGGTCCTGTGCATACCTATGGTTATACCGAAGGGTTAGGATTTGAAGATGTCGTGGTCCCTGCATGGGCCGCCGGATTCTCCGCATTTGGTTGCGCCTGTGCCGAGTACGAGTATCGCTATGACATGAGTGTGGACGTTGCCGTACCGCCCGGTTCTTCAGATGAAGTCAAGCAGCAGGCTGGTATCACCCTGACAAAGGGTTGGGAGGTATTAGCTGAAAAAGTGATTGAAGAGTTTGTCATTAATGGCTTCAAGCCAGAGGATGTCATACTTCGTCCTGCCTACAGTATGCAATTTCTGGGTCAGTTGAATGATCTTGAAATTGACTCCCCGATCAGTGCCGCCTCAACCGTTGAGGACTGGGAAAAAATGATCGCTGCTTTTGATGAAACATATGGACGGGTATATGCCACCTCTGCCAGTTCTCCTGAACTTGGTTTTGGGGTAACCAAAGTCATCATGCGTGGTAGCGTCATTTCGCAAAAACCCGAGTTGCCAGAGGAAGAATTGTCGGGTAAAGAACCCCCCAAAGAGGCACATATTGGCAAAAGGCCGTTTTATCGACATAAAAAATGGCATGACGCTGATGTCTGGTCAATGGAGGCCCTGAAGGCAGGTAACCATATTGTCGGACCCGCGGTGATTGAATCTGATGCGACTACTTTTGTGGTTCCCAAAGGATTTGAAACCACGCTGGATAAGCATCGTCTGTTTCATTTGAAAGAAGTGAAATAAATAAAGCTAAGGAGACAAAACATGAATATGATGTCAATGAAACAAGTCGGGCTGGGGAACTTATTAGGCAACGGCTTGACGCTGAAAGCACACCGTGATGCCGTCCTGGCCAGAACCAAAGAAAGCGGTTATTACAATGCACTTGAAAACCTGGAATTCAAGGAAAGCGATCCGATCAGTTATGAAAAAATGTTTTCAAGGTTGCGTGGGGGCCTCGTACATGCCCGTGAAACCGCCAAGAAAATTGCCGCTTCACCTATCGTGGAACAGGAAGGTGAATTGTGCTTTACCCTGTATAACGCTGCCGGTGACTGTATCCTGACTTCGACCGGTATTATCATTCACGTGGGCACCATGGGTGCAGCCATTAAATACATGATCGAGAACGATTGGGAAACCAATCCGGGCATTAATCCGGGTGACATGTTTACCAATAATGACTGTTCTATCGGTAATGTGCACCCTTGTGATATTGCCACGATCGTACCCATTTTTTGGGAAGGCAAACTGATTGGCTGGGTGGGTGGAGTCACTCACGTGATTGATACGGGCGCGATCTCTCCGGGTTCCATGTCAACTGGTCAAACCTCCCGCTTTGGGGATGGCTACATGACGACCTGCCGCAAAACGGGTGTGAATGATGAGCCATTGCGTGACTGGCTGCATGAAAGCCAGCGTTCAACCCGTACACCCAAGTACCTGATTCTTGATGAACGCACCCGGATTGCCGGCTGTCACATGATTCGTCAACTGGTTGAAGAGGTGGTTGAGTCGGATGGGGTGGAGGCATTTGAAAAATTTGCCTATGAGATTATTGAGGAAGGGCGCCGTGGCCTGCAATCACGCCTGAAGGATATGACTATTCCGGGCGTTTACCGCAAAGTGGCCTTTGTTGATGTGCCCTACAACCATGAGGATGTTCAATTAACCGCGTCTTACGCCAAAATGAATACCATCATGCATGCCCCTACAGAGCTGACCATCCGTCCAGATGCCACCTGGCGCATGAATTTTGAAGGCGGAAGCCGTTGGTGCTGGCATAGTTTTAATGCCAATCAGGTGGCCTTCACCAGCGGTATCTGGGTCATGCTGACGCAAACGCTGGTGCCAACCCAACGGATTAATGATGGCGCCTATTATGCTACGGAGTTCAATATTCCCAAAGGTACCTGGATGAATCCGGATGATCGCCGAACCGCTCACTCTGACGCCTGGCATTATCTGGTTTCCGCCTGGACGGGTATGTGGCGTGCAATGAGTCAATCTTACTTCAGTCGTGGTTATCTGGAAGAGGTAAATGCTGGTAACGGTAATACCAGTAACTGGTTGCAGGGTGGGGGTATCAACCAGGATGGGGAAATTCACGCGGTTAACAGTTTTGAAACGGCGGCAACCGGTACCGGTGCCTGCGCGGTCAAAGATGGCCTTAACCATGCCGCAGCGGTCTGGAACCCTGAAGGTGATATGGGTGATATTGAAATCTGGGAAATGGCCGAGCCCTTGTTGTTTATGGGACGTAACGTAAAAGCCAACTCGGGTGGTTATGGCAAATACCGGGGTGGATGTGGCCTGGAAACCCTGCGTATGGTCTGGCATGCCCAGGACTGGACCATGTTCTTTTCGGGGAACGGTTATATGAACAGTGACTGGGGACTGATGGGAGGTTATCCGGCAGCCACCGGTTACCGTTTTGAAGCACATAATACCGATCTTAAAGCCCGGATTGAACAGAAACTTTCTATTCCACTGGGAGCAGACAGCAACCCGAGTGAACCGGATTATGAACGTCATATCAGTGCGACTGCCCAGGTTAAACGTGATAAGCAATGCATGACAACGGAAACCATTTTTGAGGATCATGACCTGTACCTGAACTATATTCGTGGCGGTCCGGGTTTTGGTGATCCGTTGGATCGTGAGCCGGCTGCTATTGCCCGCGATCTTAACAATCGCTTTGTGTTGCCAGAGTTCGCCCGAAAAGTTTATGGTGCGGTCATTGAGCAGGATGATGAAGGCAATTGGGTGGTTAATGCTGAAAAAACAACGGTAAGACGTGCTGAAATTCGCAAGGAACGATTGCAGCGTGCGGTGCCTACCCGTGAATGGATGAAAGAAGAACGTGAACGCATCCTGACCAAGAGCGCTTCGGTTCAGGTACGTCATATGTACTCAACCAGTTTTGCCTTGAGTGAGAAATTCACCA
>CAZPNE010000071.1:0-8703 GCA_964588255.1 uncultured Advenella sp.
ATGCCAACAAGGCAGCACCGCTGTCCCAGCGGGATTTCATTGGAAAATGGATGTCCCAGATTGCCCCGGTGGCTGATAAACTGGGCCCCCCACAGGGAGACCGGCAAAGCTGGATACGCCAGCTTGAATGGGCAGTGGTGGAGTACAGCCTGGACAACCTCATGACCTTCCCTGCCGTGCGTGAACGGGTGAAATCGGGCGAGCTGACCCTGCATGGTGCTTATTTTGGTATTGCCACAGGTTTGTTGTTTGTACGTGACCCGATCACGGGCGACTTCAGCGCCCACACCGAATAGGCTCTTGACAGGCCTGTGCCGGGGCTGCCGCCAATGTCAAACAGATTAACGTTTTTAACGTAGCTGTTTTCAGAAAAGTGGCAACGCCTGGCACTACTTGGCTTGCTGGCGTGAACTTATTGCACAGGCATTTGCAATGCAATAATTCGTCCCGTTCAGAATTGCCAATTCACCGACACGTTACCCGCCACCGAATTTTGTCCCGTACGGAAAAACTGGCTGGAAATATTGGCCCCAATCGAAAGATTCTGTCTTGCCTGGTAAACCAGACCCGCCTGCAAACCCAGCGCATCACGCCCCCTAACCTGATTCCTGTTGCTAAATCCTGCCTGGGGATAGCCGTCAAAATGTACATCAAGGATTGAATCCCGATCCTGCCATTCATGGTCCCAGCTTACCTGCAGATCCGCCCGCAAATCGGCCTCGTTCTTCAGCGGCAAGTCTACCCCCACACTGAAACCCATTCTGGAGACAAGCGAGTTGAAACGGCTTGAGCTGATATCCAGACGCGTAGCAAGCGGGCCAGACTCTGTCAGATCGGGGCGGGACAAGTGTGTATAAGCCAGCGACACCAGCGGGCCTGCACTAACGGTCTCGGACAAGGCCCAGCGATACCCCCCTCCGGCTGTCAAGGAGCCACTCCAGCCAGTCCAGTCGGCAGTGTGTTTGGCAGAATAACCGTCAAAGTTGATGTAACGTTTCAGTTTTGCATCCTCAACACCCAGCTGCACCTGACCAAATGCATACAACCCCGCTTTTTCATCTGGAGCAAAACGGACATGCGACCCAAGATTGAAAGCCGTAGACGTGCCCTTGGCTTTGTAGGGATCGTCAACATCAACAGACTGACCGCTAACCGCGCCATAGGCACCAAAGACCCAGGCAGGATTGTTCTCACTGTATTTTTCCGCGCCAAACAAAACCCCATAATTTGAACTGCTGTAACCGACCATGGACCCTCGTTCATCTTGCCATACGCCCCCTCCAAAAGGTGTGGCAAAGCCTGTCCAGCCATCAAACCGTGCCTCTCCTGAGTAATACCGGGAGGCACGGCTGGAAACAATACCGCCCACCTGCTGTTCGCGGCTTAACGAACTGGCAAACATGGCACTATAGGCGGAAGGCGTGAGTTGATTAAGTGCCTTTGTAATGACACTGCCATCATTGGCGGAAAAATCCAGGGTTGTTAACAGGGAGCGGGTATCGGCATTGGCATCAGAGGCCAACTTATACAGGGCACGACCAGCCCCTGTCGCATTATCATTGGCCGCATAGCGGCTGTACGCATTTTCTTGACGGGCAATACGAACCTCAAATCCGCTGTTGCCGCCCAAAGCCTTTGTACTGACCGAAAGTGTCGGGGAATTCAACCCAACGAAAAGACCTTTAAAATCTCCGTCAATTGACGCTGCCTGGATCAGGTCACTAGAGCGTAAACGCCAGTTTTGGCCATACCACTCACGCTCCTGAGGCACCAGGAACAGCATGCCGTCCAGCTCGGCCTGACCGTTAACGGCCAAAACATCATGCTCCTGGGCACCATTGGTTTCCATTAGAAGAATACCTGACCCTGCCTGTTTATAATCGCCAACAATATCTATCCGGCCAATCGAGTTGCCTGGGGACAGGATACCGTCATTGACAAAACTGGAACCCGGTTTCAGGACATACCGGCTATTACCTCCCAACGTGGCCTCGGGGCCTATTTTGACGCCATAAATTTCATGTTGGCCATTAAGGACGGTAATGCCGCCCATGGGCGCCAGCACAATATTGTCCAGCCCCTGGATATTGCCGTCATAACGCCAACGGAAGCCAGCGTCAGGCATGCCAGTGGCACGCCCGCTCGCATCGGCAAGTTGCCCAAAACTGATCTGGGTCAGCCGTGGGTTTCCATCAGCATCCACTTGCGCGTAATCAGAGCGGATATTACCTTGAATTTGCGCGCCTTGCATCACATTAATATTGTTAACCAAGGCATTGCGCGAGATATAAATGGCCTGCGCTTTTCCGGCAATTCGCCCCGTAAGATCAAATGAATTAACCAACGCTCCGTTTAGCTCATCCAGAATCGGATACGGCTGATCACCCGAACTGAGAATATAGGAACCCCGATACTCAGAATCATTACCCAAAAGATGATTGCCAAAGTCAAAACTTGCCCCAATACCCAGATCGCC
Organism: uncultured Advenella sp.; assembly: GCA_964588255.1. Classification (GTDB taxonomy): domain Bacteria; phylum Pseudomonadota; class Gammaproteobacteria; order Burkholderiales; family Burkholderiaceae_B; genus Advenella. The sequence goes on from CAZPNE010000071.1 coordinate 2,477, forward strand.
CAGTGCCTGAACGTCACCACGCAAAGTCAGGTTATGGTCTTTCCCATAGGAGAACATGACACCACGGCCATTCAAACCATCGGCATGCACACGTGTGCCTGCAGGAATAATAATGTGATTGGCCTGCCCGTCCACCCGGATGCCGGCGCCACCCGCACCTTCACTTAACAGATCGGCCTGCTGGACTATCGTATTGCGGTCACCATAAACATGCAATCCCAGACCCAAAGTTGCCGTGTTGTATTGCCCTGGCAAATAGGTGGTCCCTTCCCGATTACGCTTGAAATAACCGTTGTTGTTCACCAGATACTGATCATTTCCATATACCGAGGATCCAAAAAAATTACGCCGGTCTATGTCATAACCAAAATCCTGTAAAACTGCCAACTCCGCTTCCATAAAAGTTGTATAGTTTCGATAGAACTGATGACTCATCATGCTATTCTTAAGTTCGAAATGGCTCATGTAATTATCATCAAGCCGGCTTTCTCCTGTAAACTTATAGGCCAGCATCCTGACTGGTACACCCGGCATGGCATCGCCCAACACTTCGCTCACGTTCTCGCCATAAAAATAGGCCTGGTCTTTTCTGGCATCGAAAGCATCAGGATCGTAGGGATTGTTGCACAAGGAACACAATATGGCTTGTCCCGGGCGGGCCGGATTTCCATTATCATCGCGCAGTCCCTGCCCCAATGAACCAAGAAAACCTTCAAAATGAGGTGTACCAGGATCATTGGCATCCCTCACGAAGCTGCTCACGCCCAATCCATGAGCCAGTTCATGAAAAGCAACGCCCACCAGATCAGCCGGACCATCATTACGTGGCAGTTGAGAAGGGATATAAGGAATCGTATCAAAGTTCAACTTACCCATCACGAACTGGGCATGCGAATCAAAGGTACGCCACTCATCCCCAACGCCCAAGAGGGCAGCCTGGATTTGCGTAATGGAAAAAATGCTGTCCGAGTCAGTGAGCGGAGCACTGGTACCTGCCGCGTTATCATCCTCAAAGGTACCCACATTAATCACGGCAGGTAACGCATCAGGATCGGGTTTGATCAATTCAGCCCAATAGGAAACCGCCTTCGTGATTTTTTCTGTCTGTAATCTGTCCAGGTTCCATGTTGATTGAAAAGGTTCAGGCCAGTTTTCCATGAATGCGCCATCACCCACATCAAAAAAACGGATTTTGAAAACTGATTCACCCGTGGGTGAATAAATGGTTCGCTCTTCAAGAGCAAATGAGGAATTGGCAGCACAGACAAAAGGAAGCGTCAGTGCAAATATCTTGAGCTTTTTCATGGAATCTCTTTGAAGGATTAAGCAGAACAACCTATAGCCCAAAAGATTTTTACCATAAGAAAAAATACTTTACCACCCATTTCTATTGTAATAAGACACCCACATTCCTAAACTCACGCATGAGATTGCGGTTTTACGACGCCATTACTTTGGCAAGAAAAGCGAGCAACTGACAGGCGCTCTCAACCGCTAGACGTTTGATGCGCCTATGATGCAAACGTTGCAGAATTACCTCTCTCAACAACAGTTAAACGACAAATAACGAGGTCTTGGGATATCATCTAGCTCTAAAAATTTGCAATCTATACTTTCTTGCCAATACGTGAACGTTGCTGTTCACGGTAAGCTAGACCACATGAAACAGGTGCTGAAATGAGTTCAAAAAAACAATGCAACCGACGAAAGACGCTATCTGTGATGTGGCGAGCGTTGCCCGTTTTTATGCTCACAACCAGCATTGCTGCCGCGCAGAGCGAATACGAAACGCAAGAATATTTCGCGCAGCGCGGCCTCTCACTCATTAATACGATTGATGCGTATAACCAAGGCTATACCGGTCAAGGCGTGACTGTGGGCGTTGTGGACTCTGGCATTGTGGTAAACCATCCGGAATTTGCAGGAAAAATTGCAGGTGGATACGACTTCAATTTAGTACAGGCAATTACACAAGAAAGTGGTACGGATGAAATTCCGAGGGGCCATGGCTCTCATGTAAGTGGCATTATCGCGGCTAATCGCGATGGTGAGAGCATGCATGGTGTCGCCTTTAATTCGAAGTTATTTGTTGCTCGTTACGGACTAGGCGCTCTTGATCACGATGATGACGATGACGATGACGATGACGATGACGATGACGATTATCAGCAGTTTGCTGCAATAACTGATCGCATATTCTCGAACGCGTGGAACTACATGGCAGAGCAGCGCCTTGCAGTGATCAATAATAGCGTTGGTGTGAACAATTGTAGTGGCGGGGCTGCCAGTGATGGTTCACAGCCCTGTAATGTGGCTGATTTCTTGCCAGAGGCCACGCATTACTTTGATGCAAAAACGTTGTTTCCCAATATTATTGACTCCTTTCACAACCTACAAAAAGCCGGCACCTTGATGGTGTTTGCAACGGGCAACGAAGTACAGCCTAATCCCGATTTTTTTGCCGGGATGCCTTTGTTATATCCAGAGTTGCAGCCTAACTGGCTCGCCGTCACGGCGGTTAATGCGGATCTAGAGACTAGCACGCCTAATCTAGCTTGGTATTCCAATGCCTGCGGCCTGGCAAAAGCCTGGTGTTTAGCTGCACCGGGAAGCAATGCCGATGATTATGTCGGCATCAATTCGGTGCATAGTGCCGGGGGCTATGTCATGATGGAAGGCACCTCGATGGCAGCCCCCCATGCGACAGGTGTGGCAGCTTTAGTTAAAGAAGCTTTTCCTTTCTTTACCGCCTATCACCTGCAGCAGTCATTGTTAACCACGGCGACCGACTTAACCCCCTATGATGGCTATCGTTTAGATGATCGATTTGGGTGGGGGCTATTAAACGCCGGTAAAGCGGTACGTGGTCCTGCGGCATTTGTATCGATGTTTGATGTCGACACCCAAGGGTATAACGCGACGTTTTCAAATGATATTAGTGACCTGTCCACAGACCCCGACTTTCTTAACCAAAAGGGCTCGTTACGTAAGACGGGTGCAGGAGCATTGACCTTAAGCGGTAGCAATACGTACCAAGGCACGACCACCGTAGACGGCGGCACATTACGCATTACGGGTACGCAGAATACGGGTGATCATATCGTTAACGCAGGGGTGTTGCGTGTTGATGGCAAGATTGCCCCAGGCGTAATGACGACGGTCAATACGCAAGGTGTGTTAGAGGGAACGGGTACAACAGGCTCGGTACTCAATAAGGGAACAGTTGCACCAGGCAACTCTATTGGTACATTAACGGTGAATGGCAACTACACGGCGACTCCGGGTTCGACCTTGGCGATCGAGGTAGATAACAACAATCGTGTGGATGCTTTGCACGTCACGGGTAATACAACCTTCCAATCCGGTGCAGTGGTGGCCTTGCAAGGTGAGGTGTTTCGTCAAGGCATCGCTTATGACTTCCTTGAAGCGGGCGGAACAGTCGCCAATCAAGGACTTGTTTTTGACTCGTCACTATTGTTTTTAACACCTCGGGCGACCGCATCGGCATCAGGCTTATCGTTTAATGTACAGCGCAATAGCGTAGCGTTCTCGGACTTCACCTCAGGGCATAATCAGACGGCAGTTGCCAATGCCTTGGACCGCTTATCCAATCAGCCTGCAACAGGATTGTCGACCATTTATGACGAGTTGTTAAATGGCCAGGGCACTGGGTTTGGCGCAAAAATGGATCAGCTAAGTGGTGAGGCCTATGCCAGCGTAGAGTCAGCCCTGTTGACGCAAAGCAAGCTATGGACAAATGCGGCAAGTCGTCGCATGGACACCTTATTTACAGGGTTTTCTGAATCGCAATCTCCGTTGTGGCTCAGCGTACAACGTCAGTGGACAGACCTAAACGGCCGTAGTGGCACGACAGATGTACGCAACACCACCAATGGGCTGTTTATTGGCGGTGATGCGCGCATTGGCACCGGCGGGCATGTTGGGGCAGCGTTTGGTTATCACGATGGCAAAGTACGGGTGCATGATCGTCAAAGCCATGCCAAGACCGAGAGCTATACCCTGGCCGTTTACGGGGGCACACAGTGGGCGTTATCAAATGGTCATATGCTGAACTGGCGCTCTTCTGCCGCCTGGACACATCACGATGTAGATATGAAACGCAATGGTATTACTGTGGGCAAGCCACAATCGTTAAGTACCTCCTACCACAGCCAACAAGTACAGGCATATACCGAATTAGGTTATGCCATGCCGGTGAGCACAAGTACGGCGCTCCAACCCTTTGCCCGGCTGGATTGGACACAACAACGTAGTGCCAGTTTTACCGAGTCTGGTGGCGAAGCGGCTTTACACGGCAAACGCCAAACGAATGATGTGACAAGCTTTAACCTGGGCCTGCGTAGCTACTCGGAGTTTGCGCTAAGCCATGAGAGCACGGCGCGTGTCTCAGCGTCGATAGGATGGCGTCATGCGCAAGGGGATGTGACCCCTACGCGCACCCTGCAGTTTGATCAGCTGCGTGAGGCACGCTTTACCGTTAATGGTGCCCCAATCAGCCGCAACAGCCTGCAGTTAGGGCTGAATGGCGAGGTCGATGTGCATAAAAACGCGAGTATTGGCCTGAACTACAGTGGTGAGTTCGGCGGTGGTAACACCAGCAACGCCGGATCGTTGTATCTGAAGGTGAGGTTCTAAACACACAACCACAACGCATGATTCACAACCCCAAACGCACCCTGAGTGAAAACATTGTAAAAAAAATCAGTTTGATATCAATGACCAGCCTGGGGCAATTTGCGCAGAAGCAGCCCAAACACAATGGCAGCAGCTCCATGCCCCATAGGTCAACCCTGAAACCACACTCAACAGGGCAACCCAACCAACGTATGCGAATGTTTTAGTGCGACCAATGACTGCCATCAAATACGCCCACAAAGGCCCTGGGTGCATCCCCAAGTCCAGGAACATCTTGGCAACAGACAAAGCAACACATGGGCCGCCAAGTATGCAGCCAGGTTACCCGCACCACCGCCTAACAAATGCAAGATGTTATCCGTGGAAGCTACCTTCAGTCTGGTTATGTTCAATTTCTGCAACGCAGCTTCGGGCAGCACGCATGACTCCAGCCAACGTGGCGGATGCCGGACCTGTCCAATCACCGTAACCTACTAGCCACAGTCGGGGTTCCTTGATGCAATGGCCTTCCTTGACCAGCACTTTACCGTCTGGCTCAACAACACCCAACTCCGCTAGATGTTGCAGCGCTGGCCGAAATCCTGTGCACCAAACCACAGCATCAATCTCCTGATGTCGCCCATCATCCCACGCAATACCTGTTTCAGTGAATCTTGAAAAAGGACGATCCGCAACCAACACTCCCCGTTCACGGGCCTCACGCACCGGAGGCACCATCACAATATCGCCTAGGCCGCCAATGGGAATATCAACAGTTCTCCCTTCCTTCTGAGCTAACCAGCGCTCAGTAGCGCGCTCAAACAGCACCCGACCATCAACGTCATCAGGCAAAAAAACTGGGGGTGAAGGAGTGATCCAGAGGGTTTGTGCGACTTTGGATAGTTCAGCCAAAATCTGGGCGCCTGAGTTGCCGCCACCCACAACAGCCACTCGCTGGTTTTTATACCCTTCTGGATCGATATAAGAAGCAGAGTGCTGCTGCTTACCCTTGAATACGTCAGATCCAGGATACACCGGGATGTAAGGGTTGCTCCAGTTGCCGGTAGCGCTGACCACCGCGCGACTCTGCCAGATGGCTTTTTCAGTATGGGTCAGCAAGAACTGACCGTCCTTTGATATTTTTTGTACCTGCACAGGTCGCATTACGGGCATCGCGTACCGTGCTTCATAGCGGGTAAAATAATCAAGAACCTCGTCGCGCGACGGATAAACACCCGATGTGGATGCAGGCATGGGCCAGCCCGGCAAAGAGCTCCAATTCGCGGGCGAAAACAACCGTAATGATTGCCAACCGTGTAGCCAGGCACCACCAGGTTGCACCTGATTATCCAATACTACAAACGACAAACCTGTCCGGCGAAGAAAGTATGCAGTTGCCAAACCCGCCTGACCCCCACCAATAATGACCACATCAACATGCATAGGGTTATTGTCAGCTTTTATCATAAAACTCCAAAATTCACTGTCCCCGCAAAAGGAGCCAGCAGGTTGAATGGGGTGTCAGAGAGGGGCTCGATCAAGTGATGAGGGACGCCAGGCGTTCACCATAGCCACCAAAGACAGCATAACGG
>CAZPNE010000072.1:0-8625 GCA_964588255.1 uncultured Advenella sp.
CTTATCCTAAACTTCCATATCCGCTTTCCGCCTATACAAAGGGTGCCGAATTTGTTCGTCAGCTGGGTTCCGGCCGTATTCTAGTCCTTGATGGCGCCATGGGGACCATGATCCAGCAATTTAAACTTACCGAATCCGATTTTCGGGGTGAACGTTTTGCAGAGCATGGCAAGGATGTCAAGGGCAATAATGAATTGCTGTCCCTGGTGCGTCCCGATCTTATTCTGGATATTCATCGCCAGTATCTGGCAGCCGGTGCCGATGTGATTGAAACCAATACTTTTGGCGCAACTGCGGTTGCCCAAGGCGATTACAATCTGGCAGAGTTGGCCTATGAACTTAACCTGGAATCAGCCAAACTGGCGCGCCAGGCCTGTGATGAGTTCAGCACGGCAGAGCACCCCCGTTTTGTGGCGGGTGCTTTGGGCCCACAGCCCAAAACAGCGTCTATTTCCCCCGATGTGAACGACCCGGGCGCACGTAATATTACCTTCGAGGAATTGGCCGATGCCTATACCGATCAATTGAACGGCCTGCTCGATGGCGATATTGATATCGTCCTGATTGAAACCATTTTCGATACCCTGAATGCCAAGGCGGCTATTTTTGCGGTCGAAAACGTTTTTGAAGCGCGTGGTATACGTCTGCCTGTCATGATCTCCGGTACCGTTACCGATGCCTCTGGCCGTATTCTTTCCGGACAAACTGTTGAAGCTTTCTGGAACTCCATTCGCCATGCCAGGCCCGTTACGATTGGATTGAACTGTGCTTTGGGCGCGGCGCTTATGCGTCCCTATGTCGCCGAGCTGTCAAAACTTAGTGATACCTATGTTTGTGTATATCCTAATGCCGGTCTGCCCAATCCAATGAGTGACACCGGCTTTGATGAGACCCCTGAAGATACCTCCTCTTTGCTGGCAGAGTTTGCCCAGGCCGGTTTTGTAAATATGGTGGGCGGCTGCTGCGGAACTACTCCTGAGCATATCCAGGCCATTGTGCAACGCGTTAAGGACCTGCCGGCCCGTGAGGTACCGCAGGTGCCGGTAAAAACCCGCCTGTCTGGTCTTGAAGCCCTGAATATTGATGACGAGTCCCTGTTTGTCAACGTTGGCGAGCGTACTAACGTAACGGGTAGCAAGGCATTCTTGCGCCTGATTCGTGAAGAAAAATTTGATGAGGCGCTGTCAGTGGCCCGCCAGCAGGTGGAAAATGGCGCACAAATCATTGATATCAATATGGATGAAGCCATGTTGGACTCCAAAGCCAATATGCGCCGCTTTCTTAACCTGATTGCCTCTGAACCCGATATCGCCCGGGTGCCCGTCATGATTGACAGTTCCAAATGGGAAGTCATTGAAGAGGGCCTGAAGTGCGTGCAGGGTAAACCGGTGGTGAACTCGATCTCCATGAAAGAAGGCGAGGCAGCGTTTCTGGCACATGCCCGCCTGTGCCGTAAATACGGCGCGGCTGTTGTGGTGATGGCTTTTGATGAGCAGGGCCAGGCCGATACCCTGCAACGGCGCAAGGATATTTGTGGCAAAGCCTATCGTTTGCTAACCGAAGAGCTGGACTTCCCGCCCGAAGATATTATTTTTGACCCCAACGTTTTTGCCGTTGCCACGGGTCTGGATGAACATAACCACTATGGCGTCGATTTTATTGAGTCCGTCAAGTGGATCCATGAAAACCTGCCTCATGCCCGATTATCAGGCGGCATTTCCAACGTGAGTTTTTCGTTCCGTGGCAATGAAGCCATGCGTGAAGCCATTCACACTGTATTCCTGTACTACGCCATTCGTGAAGGGCTGACCATGGGTATTGTGAATGCCGGCATGCTGGGTGTTTATGCCGACCTTGATCCCAAAATCAAGGACCTTGTTGAAGACGTGATCCTTGACCGTGATCCGCCGCTGGGCAAAACCGATCCTGCCGATGAGCGTACGCCTACCGAGCGGCTGGTTGAGTTTGCCGAAACCGTTAAGGGTGGCAGTGGCAGTAAAAAAGTAGAAGACTTGACCTGGCGTGAACAGGAGGTTGAAAAACGCCTGGCCCATTCACTGGTGCATGGCATTACCACGTTTATTGTTGAGGATACCGAAGAAATCCGTCAGAAGATTGCCGATCGTGGTGGCCGTCCCATTGAGGTGATTGAAGGCCCGCTCATGGATGGCATGAATATTGTTGGCGACCTGTTTGGGGCCGGCAAGATGTTCCTGCCCCAGGTGGTCAAGTCGGCCCGGGTGATGAAACAGGCCGTGGCACATCTGGTACCTTACATTGAAGAAGAAAAACGCCAGATTGAAGCCCAGGGGGGCGATGTACGCGCCAAGGGTAAAATGGTGATTGCCACCGTGAAAGGTGATGTGCACGATATTGGCAAAAATATTGTGGCCGTGGTTATGCAGTGCAATAACTTTGAAGTCGTGAATATGGGCGTGATGGTGCCTTGTGCCGAGATCCTGGCTAAGGCCAAGGAAGAAAAGGCGGATATTGTAGGCCTGTCAGGGTTAATTACACCCAGCTTGGAAGAAATGGCTTATGTGGCTTCTGAAATGCAGCGCGATCCTTATTTCCGTGAGCATAATATCCCATTGATGATTGGTGGTGCCACGACCAGCCGGGTTCATACTGCTGTGAAAATCGCCCCCCATTACGACGGCCCGGTTGTGTATACGGCCGATGCCAGTCGTGCGGTTGGCGTGGCCACACAATTGGTTTCCGACCAAGCTGACGTTTTTATTCGCGAAACGGCTGAAGAATACGAGAAAGTGCGTGAGCGTCATGCCAATCGCAAGGCAACCCCGATTATTCCACTAGCGGAAGCCCGTAAGGCCAAGCCTCAGATTGACTGGCAAAATTACACCCCGCCCAAGCCCAAATTCATTGGCCGCCGTACGTTCAAGCAGTACGATTTAAGTGAAATAGAAAAATTCATAGACTGGACACCGTTTTTCCAGACCTGGGGATTATTCGGTCAGTTCCCTGCCATTCTTGATGACAAAGTCGTGGGGGAACAGGCCAGAAAATTGTATGAAGATGGCAAGGCCATGCTGAAAAAAGTCATTGAAGGTCGCTGGTTGACCGCCAGTGGTGTAGTGGCTTTTTATCCGGCCAATACGGTTAACCATGAAGATATTGAAGTTTACAAAGACGAGTCCCGCACCGAAGTCCTGTTTACCTGGCGGAATTTGCGCCAGCAAACCGCCAAGCGCGAAGGGGTGGACAACAAGTGTCTGGCCGACTTTATTGCCCCCAAAGAGAGTGGCGTTAAAGACTATATTGGCTTTTTTGCGGTCACGGGTGGCTTGGGTATTGAAGTCCATGAAAAGCGCTTTGAACAGGAAATGGATGATTATTCCAGCATTATGCTCAAGGCGCTGGGCGATCGTTTTGCAGAAGGCCTGGCCGAATGCCTGCATGCACGGGTGCGCAAGGATCTGTGGGGATATGTGCCCGATGAAACGCTGGGCAACGAAGAAGTTATTGCCGAAAAATACCAGGGTATCCGCCCGGCCCCAGGTTACCCGGCTTGTCCCGAGCATACGGTTAAGCGGGCCATGTTCGACGTCCTGCTACCCGAGGAAATTGGTATGCAGCTAACCGAAAGCCTGGCCATGTACCCTGCATCTAGCGTTTCCGGCTTCTATTTAAGCCACCCGCAGTCTTCCTACTTTAACGTTGGCAATATTGGTGAAGATCAATTACAGGATTATATTGAGCGCAGTGGCCTTGAAGAGGCGGAAGTCCGCAAGGCCCTGATGAGCAGTTTGGGGTAAATCCGGCCATGGGCATCAAATCAGGGGTTTCGGCGAATAAGCAGGTGTTGGGCGATTTTGTGCGTAATGCCCGCTCCAAGGTAACGCCACAGATGGCTGGACTCAGTCATGGCCAGCGTCGCCGGACCCCGGGTTTGCGCCGTGAAGAGGTGGCGCAATTATGTGATATTAGCGTTACCTGGTATACCTGGATCGAGCAGGGGCGGGATGTTTCCGTTTCTAGTGCGGTGTGGTCCAGGTTGGCCGATGTCCTGCACATGAGCAAGGCTGAACGGGCTTATCTGTTTGAATTGGCTGAAGTGACTGATCCGGATCATGGAAAAGCCCAGCATGGCAGTCTTCCTTTGTCATTGCAGTCTTGTGTCAATAATTGTGCCGGACCGGCCTATATCCTTGACCGTTGCTGGAATATCCTGTTTTTCAATCAGGCTCTGGACACGGTTTTCAATCACTGGCCCAGTCGCCAGCAAGCGCCCAATTTACTCCGGTTTATTTTTCAAAATCCCGATGCCCCCAGGGTGGTGGTCAATTGGGAGCAGCGGGCCCGCCGCTCAGTGGCCGAGTTCAGGGCCGATATTGGTGCTCATCTTGATGAGCAGGACATCAGTCAGATTATTGAAGAATTGCTGGCTTCCAGCGAGCTGTTTCAACATTGGTGGTCAAGACAGGCAGTGGTGGAGCGTGAGGGGGGGGTACGCGAATTCATGCATCCGCAAAAGGGCTATCTTGAGTTTGAACAGATCACTTTCCGCTTGGCGACTCACCTTGACTACAAGCTGGTGATGTTACTGGTAAGACCCGATTGATTCCACGATTAAATATTCTACAAAACATTGCAGATTGTCATTAAAATACAAGAAATATAAATTCGTAATGATATAAAAAACCATTTAAAACCAATTGCATAACTAAATATCTAGGTTTTCTGTTCACACAAAAGGAGATCATGCTAGTACTTGTGTCTGACGTAGTATGTTAGTATTCCAGCGGAAAGCATATTGATTTAAGATATGGGTTATTTAACCATATATTATTTTGATCATACTTGCCGTAGTTCATCATCAAGAACACAGATTCCAATAGGAGAAGTACATGAATTATCGTTTAACACGTCTTGCCGGTGTTCTGGTCGCCGGGTCTATTCTGGCCGGTTGTGCAACACAGGGTGGTAACACCGCCGCTGGTGGCGGTATTGGTGCGATAGTGGGTGCTGGTCTGGGGGCGTTGATTGGTGACAGCTCCAAAGCGGCAGGTATTGGTGCCGGTATCGGTGCGGTCACCGGGGCGATTGTTGGCTATAACTGGGATCGTATTGTTGGCAAGGTTGATCAGGCCGGCGGCAGGCAACTGGGTATTTCAACCACCCAAATGCCCGATGGCAGCCTGAAAGTCAATATTCCCGACGGCGCCACTTTCGATATCAGCAAAGCCACACTTAAACCCGCCATTTATCCTGTCTTGAATGCACTGGCAACTTCTATGGTCGAAGAGCCTACGTTGCGCCTGAAATCAGTGGGTCATACCGACAGTACCGGTTCTGCCGCTTTTAACCAGACCCTGTCGGTTAATCGTGCCTCAAGCGTGGTCAACTACCTGGCTTCCCAGGGTGTTGCCTCTAGCCGTATGAGTGTGGAAGGCCGTGGTCCTAATGATCCGGTTGCCGATAACAGCACGGCAAGCGGACGTGCCATGAACCGTCGCGTAGAGCTTTATCTGTATGCCGTTCGTTAAGCGCGGGTAATAAGCCGGTCGCTATATTATGCGAGCCAGGCAAACCTGATAAAAAGACCCTTGTTACACAAAGTGCAAGGGTCTTTTGTATTTTATTTGGCTGTTGGCATGGCAAATTCTGCGCCTTTGGACATGCTTTCAGGCCAGCGCTGCATGATGGATTTCTGGCGAGTGTAAAACCGCACACCTTCTTCTCCGTACGCATGCATATCGCCAAAGAGGCTTTTTTTCCAGCCGCCAAATCCGTGCCAGGCCATGGGTACCGGGATGGGTACGTTAATGCCCACCATGCCAACCAGGATGCGGCGGGCAAATTCCCGCGCCGTGTGCCCATCGCTGGTAAAGCACGATACGCCATTGCCAAACTCATGGTTGTTGATCAGTTCAATTGCTTCACCCAGATCGGCAACCCTGACGCAGGACAGCACAGGTCCAAAAATTTCCTCTTTGTAAATACGCATTTCGGGCGTGACGTGGTCAAACAGGGTGCCACCGGTGAAAAAGCCGCTTTCGTGTCCCGGAACAGTATAACCACGGCCATCCACAACCAGGCTGGCCCCTTCCTGGACACCCGATTCAATATAGGACTCAATTTTGTCCAGTGACTGACGGGTAACAATGGGGCCCATTTCAGCTTCCAGGTTCATGCCGTCCATGATTTTGAGGTTGCGGGTACGTTCTGCCAGCATTGGAATCAGTTTGTCTCCTACGTCGCCCACCAGCAAGGCAACGGAAATGGCCATGCAGCGTTCACCGGCAGAACCGTAGCCGGCACCTACCAGGGCATCAACGGCACGCTCCAGATCGGCATCGGGCATCACAACCAGATGGTTTTTGGCACCGCCCAAAGCCTGTACCCGTTTGCCGAAATGGGCAGCGCGTTCACTGATATAGTGGGCAATGGGGGTAGAGCCAACAAAGCTGATGGCGGATACATCAGGGTGTTCCAGCAAGGCATCAACCGCAGGTTTGCCTCCTTGTACAACGTTGAAAACACCATCGGGCAGGCCAGCCTGTTTCAACAGATCGGCCATGAACAGGGAGGCACTGGGATCCCGCTCACTGGGTTTGAGAATAAAAGTATTGCCTGCCGCAATGGCAATCGGAAACATCCAGCAGGGAACCATGACCGGGAAATTGAACGGCGTAATGCCGGCGACTACGCCCAAAGGCTGGCGCATGGTCCAGTTGTCAATATCGGTGGATACCTGATCGGTGTAATCGCCCTTGAGCAATTGGGGAATACCGCAGGCAAATTCGATAATATCAATGCCTCGGGCAATTTCGCCCTGGGCATCGGTAAATACTTTTCCATGCTCAGCGGTAATAATGGCTGCCAGGGTATCGGTTTGCTCTTGCATCAGGCCCAGGAATTTGTTGATGATGCGAGCCCGGCGGATGGGTGGGGTATTGGCCCAGTTGTTGGCAGCGGCTTTGGCCGCGGCAACGGCCTCATTGACTTCCTGTGCACCGGAAAGCATCACATGACGGTTCACTGCACCCGTGGCGGGATTGTAGACCGCCTGTTTTTCTGCCTGGGTAGGAGCGGTTCTTGTGCCATTAATATAATTGACAATATCTTCACTGCTGGCATAGGCTGGGACGGGATTCATGATGCGGCTCTCCTGTTTTGAAATGAGGTTTTAAAGCAGTATAGAGAGCTGCCACCTGATGATCAATACTTGAAAACTGGATTTATTGTTCATAATATTGGACAATGCTTAAATGGATATCCGAAAAATAGAACCTCTCTGGTCACACATTTACTGGCTTGGCATTCTTGATGATGCGGGCAGTTATACGGCAGCGGCACAGCGATTGGGTGTGAGCAAGGCGGCCATGAGCCAGCGCATCCAGGAACTTGAAAAAGCGCTGGGCATCATGCTGGTGCAGCGTACCACCCGTAGCGTGCGTTTAACCGAAGCAGGGCGGGCCATGGTTGTTTTAACGCGTCCGGCTTTTTCTGAAATAGAAACCGGTTGTGAAAAAATCCGGGAACTGGCCGGGCAGCCAAAGGGGGTTGTCAGGGTAACTGCACCGGTTGCGCTGGCCCGTCAGCAGATCGTGCCGCGTTTGGCTGATTTCATGCGGCGTTACCCTGAAATCAAGATTGAGATCGAGTTGTCCGATCATATCAGCACGCTTGCGCAAGAGGGATTTGATCTGGCTATCAGGCATACTTCGGCCGTGCCCGAAACCTACGTGGCATGGGTTTTGTGCCAAACCCAAACCCTGCTTCTGGCAAGTCCCGAATATATACAGGGTCATGGCATGCCAGTCCATCCTTCAGATTTGAAGAAGCATAACTGCCTGACTTATTTGCGTTCGGGTTCCCGGCCTACCTGGCATTTTGAGCGCAGGAAAGGCGCTGGGGAAAGAGTCAGTGTGCCGGTAAATGGTTCTTTTTCTGCCAATAATAGTGAAACGCTGCGGGAATTGCTTTTGGCACATCAGGGGATCGCTGCCATTCCTGATTTTTCAGTGACATCTGAATTGAAAAAAGGCACACTGGTACCGGTCTTGTCACCCTGGAAACCGGTTAGTGTTTTTGGGGAAAGCATTTATGCTCTTCGGCCGTACAGTCCGCACGTCCCTAATATTATCCGTCTGTTTGTTAATTACCTGAAAACTGCCTTTGAAAATGAAAATTTTATTTAGATTTCAATTAAATAATCAAGTCGGTTATGATTGAATTAGCCGAGGAGGCTGTTCAATTAAATTTTTTATGAGTGAGTTGGTTCAACCCTATGAATGAGCATTCAACAGCAATAACAGAGGCAAGCGCTAAGAAACAAACAAAAGTAGGAATATATTATCTTGTTGCTGCTGTGGTTGGGTTGTTAACGGGTGTGCTGGGGTCATTTTTTCATGAGGTTATCAACTATTCATTGGCCTGGTCCCGCCATTTGCCTGAATTCTTAGGGTTGGAAGGGATAGGGCTTTATCTGTTTATGTCCTTGTTTTCAGCTGTCATGTTTTGCCTGGCTGTGGCGCTGGTACGCTCGGTGGCACCCGAGGCCAGCGGCTCGGGTGTGCAGGAAATTGAAGGTGCCATGGCAGGTTTGCGCAATATACGGTGGCAACGTGTGTTACCGGTAAAATTCATTGGCGGTACGCT
>CAZPNE010000073.1:0-8572 GCA_964588255.1 uncultured Advenella sp.
ATTGGTGAAGATGCTTCGGTGCACGCGATAGTCACCTTTATCCTTGTCTTCAATCAGCAAATTGTCGATATTTATCTGGTGTTCCAGTGCTGCAGTCATCTGCTTTCTCCTTTTTTTAAACAAAAGCCTGGCTGGCCTGTTGCCAATGGCAACAGGCTATAAGAATTGAAATAATGGTTTTATGGCAGGCCGTAGGCGGTCAGGCGGCAGCCCTGCGGCGATCGACAACGGAGGTAGGGGCTTCCTGGAGATCTTTCAGCAAATGAATATCAAAGACGATATTTTTGTAAGGACGGTCAAAGCCATTTAGTTTGACCAGGCCAGCATCGGTAATTTCCTTGACGGGGGGAACCAGGCCTTCCCGGCTGGCAAAAGCAAAATCGTCCCATAAATATTCATCACCATCAATGTTGATCTGGGTAGTCAGCTTGCGATGGCCGGGGGCTGAAATAAAGTAATGGATATGTGCGGGACGATTGCCATGGCGGCCAAGCATATCCAGCAATGCCTGGGTAGTGCCTTCTGGGGGACAGGCATAACCAACCGGCATGATGCTTTGTGCCTTGTAATGACCGTTGGCATCGGTGTATATCGTGCGGCGTAAATTGAAAGCAGATTGTGATTTATCAAAATACGAATAACAGCCATTGGTATTGGCGTGCCAGATCTCGACTTTTGCATTTTGCAAGGGTTTGCCGTCAGCATCATAAACGGTGCCTTCGATAATCAGGGGATTTGCCTTGTCGCTTTCTGTGCCGTCATCCATTCGGGTAAATCCTATACTTTCGGGAGCGCCGGCAACATATAATGGCCCTTCAATGGTTCTGGGCGTTCCGCCGGACAGGCCAAGCTTTGCTTCCGCTTCATCTGAACGGATGTCAAGGAAGCGCTCCAGACCCAATCCTGCGGCCAGCAAGCCAAGCTCATTGGCTTTTCCGGCATCCGTCAGGTATTCAATTCCTTTCCAGATCTCTGCTGGTTGAAGATCAAGATCTTCAATGGCTTTGAAAAGATCGCCCAGCAATCTGACTACGACAGTTTGCACACGATGGTTTACATCGCTTTCGGCCTTGTCCTGAATGAAAGTTTTGACTAATTGATCAATTTCGGAATGATTCACTATGTCTCCTTTTAAAAACCATGAAATTTTAAATTTGAACAAATATTTATTGTTTAATATATTATGGTGGTGGTTTTTTCTTATTGTTACCGTCAGAATAATGTTGAAAAGATAACTTGTCTAAGACTGTTTCAGTATTCGCCCCATACTTTAAAGGTATTAAAATGGAATTAAGACATTTGCGCTATTTCGTTGCTGTCGCCGAAGAAAAAAATTTCACCCGAGCAGCAGAAAAACTTTTTATTGCCCAGCCACCGCTAAGCCGGCAAATTCAACAATTGGAAGAAGAGCTTGGGGTCACGCTGCTTGAAAGAGGCGCCAGGCCATTGAAAACAACCATGGCGGGAGAATTTTTTTACGAGCATGCAAAAAAAATACTGGTGCAGGTCAATGAGCTAAAGCTGATGACCCAACGAATGGGGAATGCGCATGAAAGTTTACGGGTGGCGTATGTGGCCTCGACGCTGTACGGCAAATTGCCACAAATTATTAATTTTTTTAGGCAGCGGTATAGCAATATTGAGCTTGAACTGTTCGAAATGACGACCATGGAGCAAATACATGCGTTAAAAGAGGGCCAAATCGACATTGGTTTTGGTCGCCTGTATCTGCAAGATCCAAGTGTTCGTCGTATTGTATTGCGAAAAGAACCCTTGGTATTGGCCGTTTCATGCAATCACCGTTTTCATGACAAGAAAGAAATATCCCTTGCCGAAATTGTCAATGAAAAAATTATTTTATATCCGCAGAAACCAAGACCCAGCTTTGCTGATCAGGTATTGGAGCTTTTCAAGTTCATCGGTTTACAGCCTGAAAGGGTGTTCGAGACCAGGGAGTTGCATATCGCCCTTGGTCTTGTTGCGGCAGGAGAAGGGGTGGCGCTCGTTCCCAGAGGGCTGGCTAGAACTCATGTGCAGGATATTGTATTTATTCCCATTATCGATGAACATGCTTTTTCACCCATCCTGATGAGTATCCGGGTCCAGGACAAATCGGACAACATCAGGAATATGCTGAAGATTATTTATGACATCTATGATCAAGAAAAAACGGTGTATATCCGCGTCAAAATATAAGGGTATGTGCGCTCTGATAGGCCTTGACTACAGGCTTTGGTTGATCGTTCCGGGTTTATTAAAATCTTAAAAGTATGAATTGCGCCAGGGTAGCATCAGGGCTCAATGAATGACTTGAGAAATGCCTGGGTTCTTTCTTCTTTGGGTGAAGTGAAAACTTCTTCCGGTGGGCCTTCTTCCACAATATTCCCCTTGTCTATAAAACAGATCCGGTCGGATATTTGTCTTGCAAATTGCATTTCATGCGTAACCAGCAACATGGTCAGGTCTTGTTTTTCGGCCAGACGCTGGATTACGTTCAAGACTTCACCGACCAACTCGGGATCAAGGGCTGAGGTGGGTTCATCAAAAAGCATGATGTTCGGACGGGTAGCCAGTGCCCGGGCAATTGCCACCCGTTGTTGCTGTCCGCCTGACAGTTGTGAGGGGAATTTGTCCGCATGCTCGCTTAATCCAACCAGATCCAGGTATTCATCGGCTAGGTCGTTGGCCTCTTTTTGGGATAATTTGTGCACATGGATGGGGGCTTCGGTAATGTTACGTCTTACCGTCATATGCGGAAAAAGATTAAATTGCTGGAAAACCATGCTCATTTCTTTGCGCATCTCCCTAAGATGATGCTCGCTTGCCGGAACCGTTTGGTCATTTTTGTATTCGTGCCATAATGGTTTGCCAGCAACGTGAATGATGCCGTCATCAATGGTTTCAAGGGTCATTAGGATACGCAAAATGGTGGATTTGCCTGATCCGGATGGACCGATAATGGTTACTTTCTCATTTTTGGCGACTTCAAAATTCAATTTGTCTAATACCGTGACATCGCCGAATTTTTTTGTCACATTTTCAAACTTGATGATGGCATTGTTCATTTCAATGGAATTCCTTCTTTTGGCAGGCGCTTGTCCAAATATCGGACTCCTGCCGAGGCTAGCAGGGTTAGCAACAGGTAAATGCCGCCAACCAGGGATAGGGGTATCAGGTAGTTAAAGGTACGGTCGCCAATAATTCGGGCTACATTAAGTATTTCAAGAATGGCAATAACCGATAGGATCGGCACATCTTTCATGATGGAAACCAGATAATTGCCCAGTGCCGGAATAATGCGTGGGATGGCTTGCGGCAAAATAACAAACATGAATGTGTGCAGGGGCGTGAAATCCAGCACCCTTGAGGCTTCAGTCTGTCCATGTGGAATGGACTCCAGGCCAGCCCGGTATACTTCAGAGGTATAGGCGCTGTATTGCAATCCCAAGGCCAGGGCTCCTGTCATAAAAGCCGGCAAAATAATGCCATATTCTGGCAATACATAATATAAAAAGAACAACTGAACCAGCAAGGGAGTGTCCCTGATGAACTCGGTTATGAAATAAGCGGGCCAGGAAATAATACGCAACCGGGCACCCTTTAGTGCGGCAAGAACCAGGCCCAGTACCATTGCTATTAAAAAACCAACCAGTGTGGCCTGTATGGTAACCACCAGACCCTTGAAGAGGATGGGCAGGATCGACCAGGCAAAAACCCAATTGTTGGTGGTGTCCCACTCTATGCCAAATAACATGTCAGATTTTCCTTGTGCGCCAGCGGTTGGCGTAACGTTCAAGTATTTTCATCAGTGCGCTTAATACCAGTGCCATGCCAAAATACATAAACAGCAAAAGGGTGTAAATGGTTGTGCTGTCCTGCGTGTAGTTACGTAACTGCTCGGCTCTAAAGGTCATATCGCCCAAGCTGATAAGAGAGACCAGGGCAGTATCTTTAAGATTCTGGATGGCAAGATTGCCAAAACTGGGCATCATTTCAGGGATGGCCTGTGGTAATACAATACGCCACAGGGTTTGCTTTGGGGTAAAGTCCAGCGCCTTGGCGGCCTCATACTGATTATCAGGAACCGCCTGAATGGCTCCACGCACGACTTCGGCACCATAGGCGCCAATGTTAAGGCCCAGGGCAATGGTGCCGGCTAGCATGGGGGGCAGGCGCAAATCCACCCCAATTGCCTGCCCCAGGATAGGCAGGGCAAAGTAAAGCCAGAACAACTGTACCAGCAAAGAGGTGCCACGGAAAAACTCGATAAAGCAAATCGAGAGCCATTGGGTGGTGCGGTGCGTTGAAAGCTTGCCAATGCCCGCCATAAAAGCAACCACGCCACCCAAAATGGTGGAATAAAGGGTTAGTTGCAAAGTAACCCATGCGCCATCAAACAAAGGGTCTACATACGATAACAGGTTATCCATGCTGCCTTCCCTGACTTATTCCCGTGTAATACCTGTTATTCATAACTGCGGTGCGGATTACTTTGCACATAGCTGCGCGGTTGTTTTTTTAGGTGACTCCTGAACATCGGTTTCACTGAAACCGTAACCCGTCAGAATGTTTTTCCATTCATCGGTTTTCTTGATTTCAAGCAGTTCCTTGTTGACGGCATCACGCAAGTCGGCCGAAGAAAGTGAAAAAGTAAACCCGCCCCAGCTTCTGACCGGATTGCCATTAACCACCGGGTCTGTAAAGCCGCTGGCGGCTTCAACACGATCGCTTTTGGAAGCCAGCTCACTAACGGTCAGGCTGGTGGCGGCATAAGCGGCAGCGCGTCCGGTTGCAATAGTAGATATGGCATCGGCATTATTGGCAATGGTCACCATTCTGCTGTCATCCACCTTAAGAGCCTGCATCATTTCAAGCTGGTCAGCGCCCGCCATGATGGCCACTTTGAGTTTGCTGTCGGTAAAGTCTTCATATTTGTGAATGTTGTCGGGATTGCCTTTGGCAACCAGCAGGCCTTCGCCATACGAGCTATTGGGTTCTGAAAAATGAACTTCGGTACAGCGTTGGGGCAAAATGGCCATTTCTGCGGCAACCATGTCGAAACGGTCTGCTTTAAGACCTGGAATGAGGGAACCAAAATTGGTGGTGACCCAGCGGATTTCCTTGATCCCCAGTTTTTCCATGATAAGTTTTGCCACATCGGGACCCGCACCTTTTGCTTCATTATTGGGGGTCATGTAGCCGTACGGAATTTCATTGGCAACGGCAATGCGGATATAACCGTTATCCTGGATTTCCTTGAGGGTTGCCGCATTACTTGAGGCTGAAAATAATAAGGTTGTGGCTGTAAGGGATAGTGCTGATATAAATGAAATACGAGGTGTTTTCATCATTGTCTCCTTATTTTAAATTAAATATTATTTATTTAAAATAATTAAAACTTTACAAAAAAGGTTCATATTTAAAATAAAAATATAGTGAATGAACTACCTTTTTTAGAGTAACAGAAAAACAGGGTTTATGAACAGGTGAGGATGTTATGTATCCTGACCTTATGTAACATATAACTACAAAAGAAACAGCTGTTACACTTTTTTGTCAAAAAATAAATATATAAATCAATTACTTAAATATTTATAAGAAAAAGGAAAAGTGTTGGGTAAGACATACAGTAATTATGCTTTGCTGTAATCTATATCAATAACAAGTATATTAAATTTTCTTTTCTTATTGAAATTATTTGATTTTTCTGATTGGTCAAATAAAATAACGGGCATGTCTTTATTGATTGTTTTTATTTATTAAGCTGTTTGGTCTAATAAAAATTGGCCTTCATAAAGCGACTAATAATATGGCGCATGTGCGATTGGGATCAATCCCCACACATGGCAAATACACAAATACAATTGTCAAAAATCATGAAATCACCTGAATTATTACTACCAGCCGGTGGTCTAGAACGCATGCGCGCCGCTTTTGATTTTGGTGCTGATGCGGTTTATGCCGGGCAGCCCCGTTATTCATTGCGGGCTCGCAATAACGAATTTGCCCGCATCGCCAAAATGCAGGAAGCCATTGAAGAAGCGCATTCCCGTGGTAAAAAGTTTTATGTGGCCAGCAATATCCTGCCACACAACTCCAAACTAAAAACCTATCTGGACGATATGGTACCCGTCATGGAGATGAGTCCAGATGCCATTATTATGGCCGATCCCGGCCTTATCATGAAGGTCAAGGAGCGCTGGCCCGATGCGGTCATCCATTTATCTGTCCAGGCCAACACCACTAACTATTGGGGCGTGCAATTCTGGCAGAAAATAGGGGTTGAGCGAATTATCCTTTCGCGTGAACTGTCTATGGATGAAATTGCCGAAATACGCCAGGAATGCCCTGATATGGAGCTTGAGGTATTTGTGCACGGTGCTTTGTGTATTGCCTATTCAGGCCGTTGCCTGCTGTCAGGCTACTTTAACCACCGTGACCCCAACCAGGGAACCTGTACCAATGCCTGCCGTTGGGATTATAAGGTTCACGAGGCAGGAGAAAGCGATACGGGTGATGCGCAACCGTTGTCCGGTTTCAATTTCCAGCAATCCAAAGAAGAAGCCGATGCCAGTTTTGCTTCCTGTGGTGGTGCCGAGCGGCATCCGAAGGCCGATAAGGTTTATTTAATTGAAGAAGCCAACCGCCCAGGCCAAATGATGCCCATCATGGAGGATGAACATGGTACCTATATCATGAACTCCAAAGACTTGCGTGCAATTGAACAGATAGAAAAGCTGGTGAAAATTGGTGTTGACTCCCTGAAAGTGGAAGGCAGGACTAAATCTATTTATTATGTGGCGCGTGTTGCACAAACATATCGCAAGGCCATTGATGACGCAATTGCCGGTCGTCCCTTTAATCCAGCATTGCTGGCTGACCTTGATGGCCTGGCCAACAGGGGTTACACGCCCGGTTACCTGGAGTTGCACCAAACCCAGGATTACCAGAATTACCTGCATGGCTATTCTATTTCCAAGCAAAGCCAGTATGCCGGTTTGGTTACCGAAGTGGATGAAAATGGCTGGGCCACGATTGATGTGAAGAACAAGTTCTCGGTAGGGGATACCCTTGAGGTGATTCATCCAGATGGTAACCAGCTGATTCGCCTGGACACCATGCGCAATAATGGCGAGGCCATTGGGGTAGCGCCTGGCAATGGCATTTTTGTGCAAATACCCAATATGCAAGGCAAGGAAAAAGCCTTGCTGGCAAGAGTTATCAATCCTATCGGTGAATAAATCCGGTCAAACTGAACCTGGCACGAGTCAAGTGCCGGGTTCAGCGTTCAGGCATGACATAGCGCGTTATGCCTGCGATTTATTACACCCTGTTACTTAATTGCAACAGCAATGGGCTTCAATCCTTCAATGCTGGCAACCATGGTGTCACCGGCAACGACGGCACCCACGCCTTCTGGTGTACCGGTCATGATCAGGTCGCCTTCTTTCAGTTCAAACAGGGTGGACAGGTTGGCAATGGTTTCTGATACAGACCAGATTAAATGCGTTACATTGCTTTTCTGGGTGGTTTTACCATTAACGGTCAGGTGGATTTCACCGCTATTGAGTTCACCGGTTTTGGCGATAGGGGTAATTTCACCGACAGGGGCTGAGTAATCAAAAGCTTTACCGATTTCCCATGGGCGGCCTGCTTCACGCATTTTCATTTGCAGGTCACGACGGGTCATATCAAGGCCAACCGCATAGCCAAAGATGTGTTTCGTTGCGTCTTCAACAGAGATATCTTTACCACCTTTACCAATCGCCACAACCAGTTCAATTTCATGGTGGTAGTTGGCGGTTTTAACAGGGTAGGGGATTTCGGTGGTTTTGCCAGCTGCAACCGGTACGATAGATTCGGCATCGTTGGGTTTGCAGAAGAAAAATGGCGGTTCACGATCGGGATCAAAGCCCATTTCACGCGCGTGGGCGGCATAGTTACGTCCTACGCAGTAAATACGGCGTACAGGAAAAAGATCTTCAGATTCGGTAACAGGGATACCGACTGGTTTGATCGGCTCAAATACGTAAGACATGTTAAGTTCCTTCCTATTAATGTCAGGGTTTTAAAGGTTTTTTTAATAGAGACAGTTTACAGGCATACAGGGCAAGCCTTTATAACAAGGTTTACCCTGTATCATTCCCTTACTGAAAATTATTGCTTTCACGCGGCAGAATAGTTTTTCGCTGCATCAAGGCAGTTAGTTACATTCCAGCCATATAACCATTCCATCGCATCGTAGAACCGTTCGGTAGAACGGCCACGCCATAGATCATTGCGAATCATGCGCTGAACACCTTCTGCATGGTAAATTCGACCCATTTCGCGCGAAGACAAAACAATACGGGCAGTTCTGGCAACACGGGCATGCTGATATAGCTCGAAGGCCTTTTCAATGTCATTGTCGCAGGTACGCAGTGCTTCACCCAGGGTAACGGCATCTTCCATTGCCATGCAGGCACCTTGTGCCATATATTGCGTGGTTGGGTGGGCGGCATCCCCAAGCAGGGTGGCACGGCCGTGGGTCCAGTTGCTAATGGGCTCACGGTCTGCGGTAGACCAGCGTTTC
>CAZPNE010000074.1:0-8562 GCA_964588255.1 uncultured Advenella sp.
TCAAGTGCAAAACATTAGAAAATCTAACCGTATTCTATAAAAGTTTGTCGCACTCAGGGTAAAATCTTATGTTCGATTAACTTACTTTAACTGTAATTGATATGGCCGGACATAGTAAATGGGCAAATATCCAGCACCGTAAAGGTCGCCAGGATGCCAAACGCGGAAAAATATGGACAAAAATCATTCGTGAAATTACCGTTGCAGCACGTGCTGGCGGTGCTGATCCGAATACCAACCCCGCCCTTCGTCTGGCATGGGATAAAGCGACCGATGCCAATATGCCCAAAGACAACATCCAGCGCGCGATTACCCGTGGCGCAGGTGGTGCCGATGGCGACAACTACGAAGCCATCCGCTATGAAGGATATGGCGTAAGTGGTGCGGCGGTCATTATCGACTGCATGACCGACAATCGCGTGCGTACCGTATCCGATGTACGCCATGCCCTGACCAAACACGGTGGTAACCTGGGTCAGGACGGCTCTGTTGCCTTCATGTTCCAGCATTGCGGGCAATTCATTTTTGCACCGGGCACCAGTGAAGAAAAAATCATGGAAGTCGCCCTTGAAGCCGGTGCCGATGACATCCTGACCGATGAAGAGGGCATGGTTGAAGTGATTTGCTCCCCCGAACAATATGCCGCAGTGCGTGACGCTTTCGCTGAAGCCGGGCTGAAGCCCGAAATGGAAGCCATCGTCATGAAACCCCTGAATGAAACCCTGCTGACCGGTGACGAGGCCAGCAAAATGCAAAAAATCCTTGACCAGCTTGAAAGTCTTGATGACGTGCAAGAGGTTTATACAACCGCTGTTTTTGATGAAACAGAAGAATAAAGCGAAAATCCGACAATGAAAGTACTCGTTATTGGCAATGGCGGCCGTGAGCACGCCATTGCATGGCGCATTGCCCAGTCCGCACAAGTGACCGATATTTTTGTGGCACCCGGCAACGGTGGCACCGCCCTTGACCCATTACTCAAGAATGTGGCCATTACCAACCTGAATGAACTGGCCACATTTGCCAAAACAGAAGGCATTGACCTAACCGTTGTGGGCCCCGAAGCGCCTTTGGCTGCCGGTGTGGTTGATTTATTCCGTGAACAGGGCCTGGCCGTGTTTGGTCCCACCAAGGCTGCCGCACAACTGGAAAGCTCCAAGGATTTTGCCAAAGCTTTCATGGTTCGCCATCATATCCCCACCTCTGCTTATGCCACCTTTACCTCGCCTGAAGAAGCCCATGCTTACATCAACGAACAGGGTGCCCCTATCGTTGTGAAAGCAGACGGTCTGGCAGCTGGCAAAGGCGTAGTGGTTGCCCAAACGCGGCAAGAAGCGCACGATGCGGTTGATGCCATGTTGGGTGATGGTAGCCTTGGCGCGGCCGGTGCCCGTGTTGTTATAGAAGGTTTCCTGGCCGGTGAAGAAGCCAGCTTCATTGTCATGTGCGATGGCAAAACCATATTACCCATGGCAACCAGCCAAGACCACAAGCGCCAGCTCGACAACGACCAAGGCCCCAACACAGGCGGCATGGGTGCTTACTCTCCAGCCCCCATCGTTTCCGATCGCCTGCATGAGCGCATTATGCAGGAAGTCATTTACCCGACTATCCAGGGTATGGAAAAAGACGGCATCACCTTCACCGGATTTTTATATGCCGGCTTAATGATCGATGACGGCAACGATGAAGACCGTAGCATCAAAGTTCTTGAGTTCAACTGCCGTATGGGCGACCCTGAAACCCAACCCATCATGATGCGCCTGCAAGGCGATTATGCCGATACCCTGCTAAAAGCGGCCCAAGGCCAGCTTGACCAGGCCAGCATCAGCTGGGACCCACGTACGGCACTGGGCGTTGTCATGGCTTCCTACAACTACCCTGGTACTCCACGTACGGGCGATGTCATTACTGGCATTCCTTCCGCACAAAAAGATTGTGTCACCTTCCATGCCGGCTCCACACTGAAAAATGAGCAACTACTCACGTCAGGTGGCCGGGTATTGTGCGTAACCGCCTTGGGTGACTCCGTACAACAGGCCCGTGAAACCGCCTATGCAACCGTTGGACAAATCAAATTTGACGGCCAGCAATATCGCAGTGATATTGCCTGGAGGGCTTTAAAGTAATATGCAGCATATTCCCCTAGACCAGGTCAGCCAATATTTCCGTTCACTGCAGGCATCTATTGTTGCTGAGCTCGAAAAAGAAGACGGCCTTGCCTTTTCCCAAGACGCTTGGGAACGCCCTAAAGGCGGAGGCGGCCTGTCTCGCTATATAGAAGGCGGCAATATTTTTGAACGTGGTGCCGTCCTGTTCAGCCACGTCATGGGAGAAAAACTGCCTCCTTCGGCCAGTGCCCACCGCCCCGAACTGGCTGGCCGTTCTTGGGAAGCCATGGGGGTTTCGCTGGTTTTACACCCGCACAACCCCTATATCCCCACCACCCACATGAATGTCCGAATGTTCGTGGCCAAGGCCAACCAGGCCGATGAAAGTGATGTTTTCTGGTTTGGTGGTGGTATGGACCTGACCCCCTACTACGCGTTTGAGAATGATGCCCGTCATTTCCACCAAACCTGTCATGACGCCCTTGAACCGTTTGGCAAAACACGCTACCAGGAATACAAGGAATGGTGTGACCGCTACTTTTTCCTGAAGCACCGCAATGAAACCCGAGGTGTGGGCGGTATCTTTTTTGACGACCTGAACGACCTGGGCTTTGAACAGTCTTTTGCCCTTGTCCAGGCCACCGGCAATGCGTTTACACAAGCGTACCTGCCCATTGTACAAAAGCGCAAGAACCTGGTTTTTGGTCAAAAAGAACGGGATTTCCAGGCCTACCGGCGTGGACGCTATGTCGAGTTCAATCTGGTTTGGGACAGAGGTACCCTGTTTGGCTTGCAATCCGGCGGCCGAACCGAGTCTATCCTCCTCTCTATGCCCCCCACTGCAAGCTGGCGCTATGACTGGACGCCAGAACCCGGTTCGGCCGAAGCCCAGCTTTACACTTTCCTGTCGCCCCGAGACTGGCTCTGATGAAAAAAATCGGGCTACTTGGCGGCAGCTTCAATCCGGTTCATAATGCACACCTTGCCTTGGCCCAAACCGCCCTGAATACGCTGTCCCTGGACGAGGTACAGCTCATTCCTGCCGGTAATCCCTGGCAAAAGCAAGCGTTGGTTGTAAGCGGCCAACAACGTCTTGACATGCTGGGTCTGGCCATTGCCAATCACCCCAGCATGGTGATCAATGATATTGAAATTACCCGTGAGGGTGCCACCTACACCATAGACACCCTGAAGGCCTTACCAACCAACGCCTGCTATTACTGGTTGCTTGGCACCGACCAACTGGCCAACTTCTGCACCTGGTACAAATGGGAAGACATTCTCAATCACGTCATCCTGGTGGTAGCCCAAAGAAGCAGCCACCCATTCGACGTCCCCCGGCCACTGACTGAAAAACTGCAACAAAAAGGTAAAAAACTGATTACACTGTCGTTTGAAGCCATGGATATTTCGTCTACCGATATCCGCCAGCGCCTTGCAAACCACCAGGATGTCAGCGGGCTGCTACCGCAACCGGTCCTTGAATACATCAGGCAACATAAACTTTACACTTAAATCATTAAGATTATTACTACAGAACTATTATGGAAATACAAAAACTTCAACGCATTGTTATTGATGCCCTGGAAGATGTTAAAGCCCAGGACATCAAGGTATACAACACTACCCACCTGACCAGCCTGTTTGATCGCGTCATTATTGCCAGCGGTACATCAAACCGCCAAACCCGCTCTTTGGCACATAGTGTCTCTGATGCCGTTCGCAAGCACGGCATCCAGATTATTGCCCTTGAAGGCATGGATACCGGCGAATGGGTTTTGCTGGATATTGGTGATATCGTGATTCATTGCATGCAACCGGCCATCCGCCAGTACTACAATCTTGAAGCCGTCTGGGGTGACAAACCGGTACACGTCAAGTTACTGCCACAATCCACCCAGGTACCCCCCGCCATTTCTCCCGACCAGGCCTACGACCCCAATATCTAGAGCCCAAGCCATGAAATTGATTGTCATCGCTGTGGGTACAAGAATGCCGGCCTGGGTAGAAACCGCCTGGGAAGACTATGCCAAACGCATGCCGGCTGACTGCGCCATAGAATTGAAAGAAATCAAGCCCGAACCCCGCACCACGGGGAAAACACCACAGCAAATGATGCAGGCGGAAGCCAAACGCATAGAGTCTGCTATTCCTGCCTCGGCATTGCGCATTGCCCTTGACGAGCATGGAAAAGACCTGACCACGATGAATCTGTCTTCCCGCCTTGAGCAATGGCGCAGTGGCGGGCAGGATGTCGCCATCCTGATCGGCGGTCCCGATGGCCTGGACAGCGAACTGAAAAAAAGCTGTTCCGGTATGATCCGGCTTTCTTCATTAACGCTCCCCCACCCAATGGTGCGTATTGTCCTGGCCGAACAGCTTTACCGGGCCTGGGCCATCCTGGTTAACCACCCCTATCACAGAGCCTGAATTTCTTACCCGATATGCTTCCTGGAATTCCTCCTTCGATTTACCTGGCCTCGGCCAGCCCGCGCCGCCACGAACTGTTGAACCAGATTAACCTGCCCCATGAAGTCCTGCACGTCCCAACACCCCCGGGTGAAGACGAACCGCAACACCCGGGCGAACCGGCCCATATCTACGTACAACGTACGGCAATGGACAAGGCCGTGCGTGCCAGTCACTTCATTAAGGGACAGGAACTTGTCCAAAAACCGGTGCTAACTGCCGATACTTGCGTCATTCTTGATGGCGAAGTATTAGGCAAACCGGTTAATGATGCGGACACGGCAAGGATACTGGGCCTGCTGTCAGGCAAAACCCATGAAGTTCATACCGCGATTGTGGTGGTCTGGCAAGGACAGTACTTTACCGATGTCTCTATTACCCAGGTAAGTATGAAAACCCTTGAAGCACAGGAAATCAGTGTCTATTGTGCCAGTGGAGAAGGTAACGGAAAAGCCGGGGCCTATGGAATACAAGGCCTGGCTTCCGTATTTATTGAGCACATTTCAGGAAGTTACAGTGGCGTAATGGGATTGCCACTGTTTGAAACCTGCCGCTTGCTACGACAGGCTTATTCTGCGTCAGCCTGATTGGCGGGCGATGCCTTAATAAAAGCCTCTTCCTTGTTACACGCTGCGTCAATGCGCACAATACTGGGATAAGGCGTTAGATCAAGATTAAACCGGCGGGCATTGGCCACTTGTGGTACCAGGCAAATATCAGCCAGGGTGGGCGTGTCGCCATGGCAAAATTTACCCGTCTGACTGGATGAAGCCAGGATTTTTTCAAGCGAATCAAAACCCTCGCGCACCCAATGCAAATACCATTCATTTTTGGCTTCTTCCTTGACACCCAGCGTGCGGGTCAAATATTTCAGTACACGCAAGTTATTTAAAGGATGAATGTCGCAGGCAATAAATTGCGCCAATGAACGCACCCTGGCACGTGCCGCATAGGTATCGGGCAACAGCGGGAAAGTGGCCGGATAGGCCTCTTCCAGATACTCGATAATCGCCAGTGACTGGCCAATACTGACATTGTCATCGGTGAACGTAGGCACCAGTGCGGTGGGATTCAACTCTCGATAGGTATGGCTTAATTGCTGGCCACCGTCTTTGATAAGGTGAACCGGCACGGACTCATACTCCAGCCCTTTCAGGTTAAGCGCAATTCTGACGCGATAAGCAGCCGAACTGCGATAATAGCCATATAACTTCATCCTTAAAATCTCCTGATTATTTTTTACGTGATAACTCTTTGGGCAAAGGAAACGACACGTTTTCCTCGGTACCTTGTATTTTCCTGACCGAAATCGCACCCAGCTCCCGCAAACGGGTAATCACTTCCTGCACCAGCACTTCGGGTGCGGAGGCACCTGCCGTAATACCGATATGCCGCGCGTTGTCCAGCCATTCCGGGTGAATCGCCTCGGCACCGTCAATCAGGTAGGCAGGGCAAGACAAACGCTCGGCCACTTCCCGTAAACGGTTTGAGTTTGAACTGTTTACGCTGCCAACAACAAAAAACACATCACATTCGGGCGCAATGATTTTAACGGCATCCTGACGATTTTGCGTCGCATAGCAAATATCCGCTTTTTTGGGTGCAGCAATAGTGGGAAAACGCTTGCGCAAGGCATCGGCAACCACTGCCGCATCATCAACAGACAGGGTTGTCTGGGTAACATAAGCCAGGTTATCCGGATTTTCAACCACCAGGTTTTGTACATCCTCGGGTGTTTCCACCAAATACATATGCCCCTGGGCTTGCCCCAATGTCCCTTCGACTTCAGGGTGCCCTTTATGCCCGATCATGACAATTTCACGGCCCTCGGCATGCATTTTGCTGACTTCAACATGCACCTTGGTAACCAATGGACAAGTCGCATCAAATACTTTCAAGCCACGGTCCTGGGCTTCCTGGCGCACGGCCTTGGAAACCCCGTGCGCAGAAAATACGACTATTGAACCGGCAGGCGCCTCATCAAGCTCATCGATAAAAATGGCCCCCTGCTTGCGCAGGGAATCCACCACAAAACGGTTGTGCACGATTTCGTGCCTGACATAAATAGGCGCACCATGCAACTCAAGGGCACGCACCACGATATCAATGGCCCGATCGACACCGGCACAAAACCCCCTGGGATCAGCCAGGAGAATTTCCATTCCTGCTGTCATTACATGACTCCCAACAAGGACACATCCACTTTCAAATCAAGGCCTGCCAGGGGATGGTTAAAATCAAATAATGCCCAGGTATCCCCCCATTCCTTGAAAACACCTGAGTAACGTCCACCGTTAGGGGCTGTGAACTCAACCATGTCACCGCTTTCAAACGTGGTGTTTTCTCCGGCATGCTCAGCCAGCATCTTTTTAGTCACCCGCTGCAAAAGCTCGGGGTTTTTTTCTCCGTAAGCCTGTAGCGCCGTAAGGGTAAAACTGAACGCGTCTCCCTCTTGTTTGCCCAACAAGGGCTCTTCCATGGCGGGCAACCATTGATTGGAGCCCATCAGCAGCGTGGCAGGATTACCGGTAAAGGTATCCATAAACACTGAACCCGCCCCTGGACCAGAAGCCAGGGTAATACGGTAGTGCAAGGTTAGATAAGAATTGGCGTGGACAATATGATTCACTTTCTCTGATTTCCCGATCAAAATCTGTCACCTTAATGGTGTCTGAAAATCACCATTTTAACTGTTATGTCAACTTATCGCTTTATTTCCGACCAGGAACGCCCAAGAGAGCGCCTGATCAGTCATGGACCCGAGGTTTTAACCACCCCTGAACTGTTGGCCATTGTGCTGCGAACCGGCACCAGCGGCTGCGATGCCGTGAATTTTAGTGCGCGATTATTAAGCGAATTTGGCGGACTACGCAACCTGCTGGCCGCAGATATTGCCCTGCTGCAAAAAATAAAAGGCATGGGCAATGCCAAAACATGCCAATTATTGGCCATTCACGAACTGGCCAAACGCTCCCTGGAAGAAGAACTGCAATCGCGTAGTGCCCTGGATCACCCCCACAAGGTCAAGGCCTATTGCAGCAGCAAGCTAGCCCACCTTCAGGTTGAGCACTGCATGGCCATCTATCTGGACACCCGCTACCGCCTTATTTGCAGCGAAGAAATATCACAAGGCACCCTTTCCCAGGCCTCGGTCTACCCCAGGGAACTTGTCAAGTCATCTTTGAAGCACCATGCAGCAGCGGTCATTATTGCCCACAACCACCCCTCAGGCATTCCAGAACCCAGCATGGCCGACATTTCCCTGACCAAACATATTCAAAAAGCGCTTCAACTGGTAGACATCAAGCTGCTTGACCACCTGATCGTGGCGGCAGAAAAAGCCGTTTCCCTGGCAGAAAAGGGGCAAATATAATTTTCCGCCCATGAAATAAGCGTTATTACCTATACATTACAATGACTTCCAGCCTAATTGTCATTCACATGACGGTTAAACTCATATATAGTAACTATGGTTTAATTATTTACCTTTACCTACAATTTAAACGTGAGAGATCAATATGCGCTGTGATGTTACCTTTATTTTTAGCCCAAAAGAATCTCTGGAAATCAATACCAGTATTGAGCACGGCCCCGAGAACATGGAAAAATCCCGTGAATGGATTAGCAACAAATGGGAAGAACTGGGTTGTGAACCCTTGAGACCCAGTGGTAAAGTGCTTTTGCTGGACCGCATCCTGGCTATTACCGACACCCTTGGCCATGACTGGTTAAGCGAAAATGAAGAAGCCGCCGAAGACTTGGCCCGTCATTGTGCTTTGGCACTTGACTCTATGCGTGTCGTGGTAGACTTGCCCGGCCTGTCCATTCATTCTTCCTGAACGGCTAGTGTTGCAAATTCACTACTTGATTTTCAACCATTACCCGGCAACAACTTGCCTGCATTGGGCAAAAAAGCGGGCAACCCACAAAACTGTGGTAAAATTTGCTCCTGATTTTTTGGATACGTTGCTTTCAGGATAGA
>CAZPNE010000075.1:0-3717 GCA_964588255.1 uncultured Advenella sp.
GCGTGGGAGCCAGACCAATCAGCAAACAAAATAAGGCATTGTGCATTCAATGCCTTATTTATTGCCTGCGATTTACAAAAAAATTACATATATCACAGTACGAGACAGATGGAAAATATGATAATCTGAACCAAGCAATTGATGTTCTAAATTAAGACTGTGTTACCGGATATCCTGATTTCATTCGTGCCATTGGCACACCTGTTAATGAACCACCTAAAGGATTGTCATGAACCAAACCACATCAGACACTTACCAAGGCAATGACCGGCTGCTTTACGGTATCATTTTAGGTGTGCTGGCGTTCTGGCTGTTTGCCCAGACCACCCTTAACATTGCTCCCGCCATGGCTGCCGATCTGCAGCTTGAGCAGTCTTTCATGAATATCGCCGTGTCAATCACGGCGCTTTTTTCAGGCATTTTCATTGTTGTCATCGGTGGCCTGGCCGACCGGGTTGGGCGCGTTAAAATGGTGCAGCTGGGCTTTGTTTTCTCTATCGTTGGTTCGCTCCTGGTCGGGCTGGCACCATCAGGCGCATTGGGGGCACTTTCCTCATGCTGGGCAGGATCTGCCAGGGCCTGTCGGGCGCTTTCATCATGCCTGCTTCGCTGGCACTGGTAAAAGCCTACTGGAGCGGTGAACAACGCCAGCGGGCTATCTCGCTATGGTCCATGGGTTCGTGGGGCGGCTCGGGTTTTGCGGCGCTGTTTGGCGGCTTAATGGCTGAAAACGTGGGCTGGCGCTGGATATTCATTATTGCCGCCCTCGTGTCACTCATCGGCATGTTAATGGTACGCGGCACCCCCGAAAGCAAAGCGCCCCCAAAACCGGGTTATAAATTCGACCTGGGCGGCGTATTAACATTCATGATTGCCATGGTTGCCTTGCAAATTTTTGCCACACAGGGTGCCAGTTTTGGCTGGGGCAGTCCGGCTACGCTTGGCCTGCTCGCCACTGCCATTGTTTTTGGCATTTTCTTCTACAAAATAGAAAGCGGCAACCCCAACGCTTTTGTACAGTTCCGCCTGTTTAAAAACCTTACTTATACCGGCGCCACTATTTCAAACCTGCTGCTCAATGCCACTGCGGGGATCATCATGGTTGCCATGCTCCTGTTGCAGCAGGGCGGTTCAATGAGCGCGCAAAAAGCCGGCCTGTTAACCATTGGCTACGCCATCACGATTATGGCTTTCATCCGCGTGGGTGAAAAACTGCTGCAACGCTTTGGCCCGCGCAAACCCATGCTGTGGGGCTGCTATATCGTGGGCCTGTCAATTGTCCTGCTAATGCCCACCAACCTGATGCTGGGTTCGTACACCGTGCTGGCGGTTATTTCCTTTGCGCTGTCGGGCTTGGTTTGGCTTTCTATGCCACGCCCTCAACCGATGCCGCCCTTTCCAACCTGCCTGAAGATCAGGCCGGTGCCGGGGCGGGTATTTACAAAATGGCCTCATCACTGGGGGCCTCTTTCGGGGTGGCCATTTCATCGACCATTTACACCGCCATTGCCGGTTCCAATGAGGGCGTGCGCTGGATTGAAGGGGTTATCACCTTCGTTGGCCTTCAGGAAAACCTGGCCTCGCGCGAGGCGGCCCTGTTTGCCATGGTTGCCAATCTGATCATGCTGCTGGCAGCCATCCTTTCCATTGTATTGACTGTGCCCAAGGGAAAATCCGTCGAGCGCAACTGAATCTTGGCCTGCCGCAGCCAAACCGGCGGCAGGCTATCCTCTTTAACACAGGAGAAACAATATGAATGCCCTTGTCAAAGCGCTTGAACAAGACAGTGCCAAGATGAAAGAATGGTTTGAGCATATGCATCGCCATCCCGAGCTGTCCATGCAGGAAACCGGAACGTCTGAATATATTCTTGAACAGTTGCGCGAAATTGGCGCTTACGAGATCGTTTCCGGTGTTGGCAAACATGGCATTGTGGCCTCGCTGAAAGTTGGAAATGGTACCAAAAGCATTGGGCTGCGGGCCGACTTTGATGCGCTTCCCATTCAGGAACAAAACGATTTACCCTATCAATCAACGGTTGAAGGGGTGTCGCATCTGTGCGGTCATAACGGCCATAGTGCCATGCTGCTGGGCGCGGCCCGGTACCTGGCCAGAACGAAAAACTTCAATGGTACGGTACGGTTAATTTTCCAGCCAGGCGAAGAAACCATGGAAGGTGGTCCGGCCATGATCAAGGACGGGCTGTTTGAACGCTTTCCCGTTGATGCCGTGTTTGGCATGCACAATATCCCTGATCTTGAAGAAGGCAAGTTTTACTTCAATCCAGGCCAGATGATGGCCTCTGTTGACAACTGGGAAGTGAATATTACCGGCAAGGGTGGCCATGGCGGCATCCCCGAGTTGACGATTGACCCGGTGGTGGCCGGTTCATCCATTGTGATGGCAATCCAAAGCATTGTGTCGCGCAACGTGGCACCCTCGCATCGTGCCGTGGTAACCATTGGTGCTTTTTTGGCGGGCAATGCCGGTAATGTGGTTGCCAATAATGCCATCCTGCGCCTTTCCGTACGCACTACTACCCCCGAAGATCGCGAAATGGTGTTAGGCAATATCCGCCGTATCGTTGCGCATCAGGCGCAGTCTTTTGGCTGCACGTCGGACATCCGTGAAGGGGTTCCCGGTGCCGTACTGGTGAATGATCCCGAAGAAACCGAAAAAGCGGCGCAAATTGCACGCGACACTTTTGGGGACGATCAGGTCATTTATCCCGGCCCGTCTTTTCTGGCTTCGGAAGACTTTGCTTTTATGCTGCAGAAAAAGAAAGGAACTTATTGTTTTCTGGGCAACGGTCCTGGCAAGATGGTGCACCACCCTGAATATTACTTCAACCAGAAAATCCTGCCCATTGGCGCCGCTTATTGGGCCGCTTTAACAGAAGGGTATTTGCGGTAGTGGGTATATGCGTTCGCATATGCAGGAGCTTTGGTTTACTCACGCGTGGGAACCTGAGAAACCGCCTGTAACATGCCCCGCGCCAGAAATCCCTGATTAAGCCGGCTCTTTGGCTTCAGGGCCAGTCGTTCGTTGGCCAGCGCACGAGTCAGTTCGGGCTGTCCGGCCCGAATCGATGCCTCTATCAGGGTCAGGTCAATAATATCGCGCTGGGCGTGGCTGCCACCAAAGCTGTTGGCAATATATCTTGCCCCAAACAGCTGTTCAATCGCGGTTTGATAGTCCTTGCGCCAGAAGGCAATGAATCCTTCAATCAAGGGCAAGGTGGTTTTTCGGGTCCATTGCTGCATTTCCGATTCCGTACCCGGTTTGATATTTTTGCAATCTCTCAGGTTTTTTTCAACGTCAATATCCCGCCCTGCACCCAGATAGGCCATGATGGCGTGCCAGTCGTTAAAGGTGTAAGAATGCCCGTCGGCATGGGCTTGCCAGCAATCGGCCAATTCGTCCCACCGGTCGCCCACATCGACACCCTCCAGGTTCAGGCGCCACAACATGGCTGATGCGTCTATCAGTTCCAGCGCCACGGTGCTGTTGGCATTACGGATATGTTTGTCGTAAATGCAAAGTACCACCTCTTCCTGACCCAGCTCCTGATGATAAAGTGCCCGATGCCACCAGTTATGAACCTTGAAAAAGTTGTCGTCATCAGACCAGTATGGCTCACGCGATGCCATCCATTTAACGCCCTCAATGACCCGCCCCTGCATTTCCAATACGTGTGCAACGGCATGGTGCGCCCAG
>CAZPNE010000075.1:3817-8524 GCA_964588255.1 uncultured Advenella sp.
GTGCGCCCAGGTGTGAGGCTTCCCTGTCGCTTAGACGCATGCTTTTCAGGTGTCGTACCGTATCTATCGCGTACCCGTTAAGCTCAGGCTCGGTAGCCAGCCCCAACAGATAGGCTTTGAAGATATGTGCCATGGCAAAGCCCGGAGAAACTTCTATGGCCTTGTTAACCAGACTGAATGGATCACCAGAATAAATATTGAACGCGGCCACTGCCTGGTCATAATAATCAACCGCTTCGGCACTTGCTTCAGAAATCCGGTTACCTTGTAAATCTTTTATCATTGCCTGCTCACCATGAAAGTTTGTCAGAACTTAAGAATGTATGTAAGCAGCAAACACTATTTTTCAGATAGTGGCCGATTTATGCTGTTTGCCAGTGAATTATTTTGATTATCTATTAATTGTTTTGATGTTTTACCTATGCAAAGCAATAGTAAGGCGATTTTGAAGTCTGCACAACTGGGGTAAATATGTAAATTAATGAATTTAATCTGAATTTAATCTTAATAAAATCAATAATATATCAATTAATATTCAGGATCGATAATGGCCCCTATCTCACTAACCAGTTTCTGATCCAGGTGATGGCCTAAATCTTCCGGGAAATAAACCGCCCGGCTATTTTCACCACGGGACCTTCTACCACCCGGGTAACCACCTTGGGTAAATCCAAAGGACGCATCAGCATTTTTGCTGCCATGCCAAAAGGGTAATGTTGCCGGAATTGCTGGCTGAATTGTGCGCACATTTTCTTGAACCCGGTTTTGTCGCTGTTATCGTCTACATTGCGATGCACCATGTAGACATGCCACAGGGCGGTTTCAGCATCGCTATTACGGGCTTCCATCACGCGACGGCTAATGGCCCGGAATATTTTCAGGCGACTGGTAGGGATGAGCTCGCGATAAAGCCTGAAGTATTGGTAAAAATGCTTGTAATGGCTGATTTCATCAGCACGGATCAGACTGGCCATGTGGGCCAGCACCGGTTCATTGGCCTGTCCGGAAAGTGCCTGGTAGAATGTGGCGGTGCCGGTTTCCACCACGCAACGGGCGGCCATTTCAAGGCAACGGGTAGGTTCAAGGGCCTCTTGGGTACATTGCGCCGAGTAATCGGCATAGAAAGACAGGTAAGCCCGCTCCCAATCAAATTCTGGCCAGACATGCCTGGTGTAATCACGTAGCACATGGCCATGACGGGTTTCTTCAAATTTCCAGTGATCCATCAACCATTGCATGATCTCGGGCTGGTCATTGAAGTATTCAATCAGGTTATCGGTATACAAGTCGGCGGCAATTTCAATAAACGAGGCGCCGGCCACCAGGTAAAACAGGTCCTCTCTTGACCGGACTGCCTTGATATCTATGTCATGGTAAGGCACCTGGTCCAGGTTCCATGACATGGCTGAGTACGCTTGCTTTTGCATTGCCTGCTCTCCGGGAAGTGTATTTTTATTTGCCTTATTCTGAAAGAATACATGAGCGCAAAAGAATTTGCCACCCCGGCAAACGCACAGGGGTGGCAAATTTAATAACAAAACCATTAAGCGGTTGGTAAGGGCAAGGTTTGGCATTGCCCCCGTTACCCACTTAGGCAGTGGCAAATATTTTTTCGGGTTCGCTGCTGGCCAATTCCTTCATGGGGTCCAGAATACGGTCACCGTGTTCATCTTGAATACGTGTAACCAGGCCCATATTGTTCATGAGTGCAATAAACGGTGCCGCATCCTGCTCTTCGACGTTAACCATGCGCTTGGCATCCCAGGTGCCTTTGGCAATCAGGATGGCGGCGGCCACAACAGGTACGCCTGCCGTGTATGAAATAGCCTGACTGCCTACCTCTGCGTAGCATTCTTCATGATCACAAGTGTTATAGATCATGACTTCTTTTTGCTGGCCGTCTTTAGTGCCTTTTACCAGGTCGCCAATGCAGGTTTTACCGGTATAGCCAGCGGCCAGGGAAGCCGGGTCGGGCAGAACCGCTTTCACCACTTCAAGCGGCACAATTTCCTGGCCTTTGGCCGTGCGCACAGGTTTCTCAGAAAGCAGGCCCAGGTTTTTCAATACATTAAACACATTGATGTAGTGCTCACCAAAACCCATCCAGAAACGGATATTGGGCACATCAAGGAAACGGGACAGAGAGTGCAACTCATCGTGTCCGGTTAAATAGGCCACGCTTTTGCCGGTAACCGGCATGTCCCATTGCTTGCTATGCTCAAACATTTTGTTGGCTTTCCACTGATTATCTTCCCAGGACCAAACGGTGGAAACAAACTCGCGGAAGTTGATTTCAGGGTCGAAGTTAGTGGCAAAGTAACGGCCATGGCTGCCTGCATTGATATCAATAATATCAATGGAATCCACCTTATCGAAGTAGTTATCGTAGGCGAAGCGGGCATAGGCGTTAACCACACCCGGATCAAAACCCGCACCCAATACGGCGGTTACACCCGCGTCTTTACATGCCTGGCTACGTTTCCATTCGTAGTTGGCGTACCAAGGTGGCGCTTCACAAACCTTGTTGGGATCTTCATGAATGGCGGTATCCAGGTAAGCGGCACCTGTGCCAATGCAGGCTTCCAGCACAGACATGTTAAGGAAAGGCGAGCCAACGTTAATCACGATTTGGCTGCCGGTAGAACGGATAAGTGCTTTGGTGGCTTCAATATCCATGGCATCAAGCGAGTGGGCACGCAAAACACCAGGGCTTTGCAGGTTGCCCTTTTCCTTGATAGAGTCAATAATGGCTTCGCATTTGGAGACGGTGCGCGAAGCGATGTTGATATCACCCAGCAGTTTGTTATTTTGGGCACATTTGTGTGCGGTTACATGAGCGACGCCACCGGCACCGATAATAAGAACATTGCGTTTCATTTGGTTTTACCCCTTCTTCAATTTTAAAATATTATTTAAGACAGGCTGCCGACATAGTCGTCATAGATAAATTCGCGTTCAACACGAATGCTGCCATCAAGCTCTTTGATGGCAATAGATGGCATATGAATACCGTTAAACCAGTTCTTCTTGACCATGGTGTAGCCGCCGGCATCACCAATAGACAGGCGATCGCCTATTTGCAAAGGCGCGTCAAAATTACCCTCACCAAAGATATCTCCGGCCAGGCAGGTTTTACCGCAGATCTGGTAGCGATGTGAGCCCGTTTCATTGCCAACAGGCGCTGTTTCACGATAAATAAGCAAATCAAGCATGTGAGCTTCGGTTGAGCTGTCTACCACGGCCAGGTTTTTACCATTAACACCGGTATCCAGCACAGTCACCTCCAGCGTGGTCGTGTGACGCACGGTGGCCTCGCCAGGCTCAAGGTAAACCTGGACGCCATAGGTTTGCGCAAAACGGCGCAAACGTTCGCAGAATTTGTCCAGTTCATAGCCAGGTTTGGTAAAACTGATCCCGCCCCCTAAACTGACCCATTTCAAGCGATGCAAAATGTCACCATAGCGCGTTTCAACTTGCGTGAGCAGTTCATCAAAACGCGCGAACTCGCCATTTTCACAGTTGTTGTGAATCATGACGCCATCAAGGCGGTCAATAATGGAAAGGATGCGATCCGGATTGCCTTCACCCAGACGGCTGAACGGGCGGGCCGGATCAGCCAGATCAAACGAAGCACTGCTGATGCCCGGATTCAGGCGCAGGCCCTTGGGCTTGTTGCCAGCCAGGGTTTCAAAACGTTCAAACTGCTGGATAGAGTTAAAGATGATTTTGTCGCTGTTGGCGATGACTTCTTTTATTTCGTGGTCGGCAAAGGCAACGCTGTATGCGTGGGTTTCACCGCCAAATTTTTGATAGCCCAGCTTGACTTCATACAGGGAAGATGACGTGGTGCCGTCCATGTACGGTTTCATAAAATCAAATACCGACCAGGTGGCAAAGCATTTTAAAGCCAGCAGTACCTTGGCACCGGAATTTTTCCGGATGTAGTCGATGACTTGCAGGTTTTTCAAGAGGGCTGATTTGTCAATCAGGTAATACGGGGTTTGAATCATTGGTGTTTTTTTTACCTTTTATCAATCGGATCGATGGTTTTTCTTGCTTGAGTCAGGTGTCTCTTCCAGGCAGTCAATAATAATGGCCGGGCGGTTGGGAAACCTGGCAACCACTTCAAGTTTGCCCCCCAGATTTGCAACATAGTGACTAATGGTGGAGAGCAACATGTCATGACGTTTTTCAAGGCGGGAAATAGTGTCTTGCCCAACACCCATGGTTTCAGACAAGTCAGCCTGCGTTAGCTTGACCATTTTTCGCAACTGTTTTAGCGTGGCCCGCTGCATCGCGTAAACATCGCTTCTGGCATTGTTTTCAGACGCATGGGCGATGGTTGGGTTATCACGCTTTTTTGACATGTAAATTTTTCTCGATATGGATCAGAAGCCATATTATGCATCATAAGACATATGGACTCAAGTGCATATTTGGATTTTTCAAAAAAAAGTTTATTAATTGACTTTTTTTTGTCACATGTTGTGATGCCGTATTTGTTTAATGAAAAACCGCCAGACGGTTAGCGCGGCGGTTTCAGGTAAATAGAGGGGCGTACAATTTCTTGGACACCTTTGGAAGGTCGCGTTTAGTTAGGTGATACCTGCGCCTGGCGGACAAACTCTTCCAGCATCTGGTGCAAATCTTTACAAAAGGCAATTTCTTCTTCACTGGAGGCGCGGCCCAGGATTTTATTGCGGGTTG
>CAZPNE010000076.1:0-8245 GCA_964588255.1 uncultured Advenella sp.
TTGATAGAGAAAGCACCGGGAATGGGGGCGATCATGTGCGCACCGGTTTCGGTTTGCCACCAGGTGTCCACAATGGGACAGCGGCTTTGGCCAACAGTTTCGTAATACCACATCCAGGCTTCGGGGTTGATCGGTTCGCCCACGGAACCCAGCAGGCGCAGGGAAGAAAGGTCAAACTTGCCCGGCAAATCGGGGCCCAGCTTGATCAGGGAGCGAATCGCGGTCGGTGCGGTATAGAAGGTCGTGACCTTGTGTTTTTCGATCATCTGCCAGAAGCGGGAGGCATCGGGGTAGGTGGGTACACCTTCAAACACGATCTGGGTAGCACCTACGGCTAGCGGGGCATAGCAGATAAAGGTATGGCCGGTAATCCAGCCCACATCGGCGGTACACCAGAAGACATCATTGGACTTGTAATCAAACACCCAGCGCATGGATAAAACGCCACCCAGCAGATAGCCGCCGGTACTGTGCTGAACCCCTTTGGGTTTGCCGGTACTGCCCGAGGTATACAGAATGAACAGGGGATCTTCGGCATTCATCCATTCGGGTTCGCATTGGCTGGGCTGGTCCTGGGTAATATCATGCCACCAGATATCGCGTGAATCATCCCATGGGGTGTCGCTCTCGGTGCGTTGCAGGACAATCACTTTTTCAACGCTGTTGCAATCGCCATGAGACAGTGCTTCGTCAACGGTTGATTTTAACGGCGTGAACTTGCCGCCACGCACGCTTTCGTTGGCGGTAATAATGATTTTGGCTTCGGCATCCTTGACGCGGTCACGCACGGCACCTGAAGAGAAACCACCAAAAACCACCGAATGGATCGCACCGATACGGGCGCAAGCCTGCATGGCGACCACGGCTTCGGCCGTCATGGGCATGTAAATGACTACGCGATCACCTTTGTTCACACCCAGGCTTTTCAGGGCATTGGCAAACTGGCAAACGCGGTCATGCAGTTGCTGGTAAGTAATATGTTCGCTTTGGCCATCATCTTTTTCATAAATAATAGCGGTTTTGTCGGCTTTGTCGATCAGATGGCGGTCTATGCAGTTATACGAGGCATTCAGTTCTCCATCGGCAAACCATTTATAGAAGGGGGCATTGCTTTCATCAAGCACCTGGGTGAACGGCTTTTTCCATGTCAGGTTTTCCCTGGCGGCATCTGCCCAAAAGCCTTCGTAATCTTCGTTTGCCTTGTTGCATAGCGCGTTGTAGGCATCGCTGCTGATATTGGCGTTATTTACAAAATCATCATTGGGTTGGAAAACCCGGCTTTCTTTCAATACTGATTCAATTCCTGACATGATTTGTCCCTTGTGTTTTCGTTAAAATTTAATCGTTGCCGGATAGATGATAAGCAACTATCCGGTCGTCGTTTTATTTTAATGTTGCGCGGCACCTGATGCGCCAATTCCTGTCATTGAGCGAACATATTGTGCCTGGAATCCCGCTTTATCCAGTTTGGCCCGTTCAGAGGTGTCGGTAATGGAAACCAGCCATGCCACGATAAAGGTCAGGGGAATGGTGAACAGGGCAGGGTTGCCATACGGGAAGATGGGCGCATCATTATGCAGCACACTAACCCATACCGTTGGTCCCAGCACAATCAGGGCGGTTGCGGCAATCAGGCCACTAAAGCCACCCACCACGGCACCGCGTGTGGTCAGGTTCTTCCAGAACATGGACAGGAACAGGACGGGGAAGTTGGCGGAAGCGGCCAGCGCAAAGGCCAGACCCACCATGAAGGCCACGTTCTGGTTTTCGAAGGCGATGCCCAGGATAATGGCCAGCACACCCAGCACCAGGGTGGTTAAACGGGAAATGCGCATTTCATCGTGTGGACGGGCCTTGCCTTTCATGATGACCGACGCGTACAGGTCATGGCTGACGGCAGAAGCTCCCGAC
This sequence comes from uncultured Advenella sp., assembly GCA_964588255.1. GTDB lineage: Bacteria > Pseudomonadota > Gammaproteobacteria > Burkholderiales > Burkholderiaceae_B > Advenella. The sequence goes on from CAZPNE010000076.1 coordinate 1,912, forward strand.
AGCGTCAGACCGGCAACCACGGCCAGAATGGTGGCAAAGGCAACGGCTGAGATAAAGCCCAGGAAAATATTGCCACCCACGGCATTGGATAAATGCACGGCGGCCATATTGCTGCCACCAATAATCTGGGTGATTTCAACACCATCTTTAACCACGGTTTCAAAAAATTGTGGATCTTTGGTGAGCAGCATGATGGCGCCAAAACCGATAATGAAGGTCAGGATGTAGAAGTAACCAATAAAACCGGTGGCTACAAATACGGATTTGCGTGCCTGTTTGGCATCTTTTACCGTGAAAAAGCGCATCAGGATATGGGGCAGACCTGCGGTGCCGAACATTAAGGCCACACCCAGTGAAAGGGCGTCAATCGGGTTCTTCACCAGTCCGCCCGGGCTCATGATGGACGTCCCTTTTTCATGAACTTCGGTGGCTTTTTTAAACATGATTTCAGGACTGAAATCGGCAATTTTCAAGACCATGAAGGCCATGAAAGTGGCCCCCGACAGCAGCAGAACCGCCTTGATGATTTGCACCCAGGTGGTGGCCAGCATACCGCCAAACAGGACGTACAGCACCATTAACACACCCACGATAAGCACGGCCCAGATATAGTTCATGCCAAACAGCAGCTGGATCAGCTTGCCTGCACCCACCACCTGTGCAATCAGGTAAATCATGACCACCAGCAAGGTGCCCGAGGCGGCAAACAGACGCACGGGGGTTTGTTGCAGGCGATAGGCTGCCACATCGGCAAAGGTGAATTTGCCCAGATTGCGCAAACGTTCGGCAATCAGGAACAGCACAATGGGCCAGCCCACCAGAAAGCCGGTGGAATAAATCAGGCCATCATAGCCGGTGGTGTAAACCATGGCGGAAATGCCCAGGAAGGAAGCGGCGGACATATAGTCGCCGGCAATCGCCAGGCCGTTTTTAAAGCCCGAAATACCGCCACCGGCCGTGTAAAAATCGCTGGTGGTGGTGTTTTTCCGGGCAGCCCAGTACGTAATGTACAGGGTGGCGGCCACGAACAGGAAGAACATGATAATGGCCGGAATGTTCATGGGTTGTTTTTCAACTTCGCCCGTCAGGGCGTCAGCCCAGGCTAATGTGCTGAACAGGCTTGCCAGCAGGGCCAGTAAATATTTATTCATGGTTTTGCTCCTGTACCACACGAATTACCCGTTGGGTGGTTTCTTCGAATACGCCATTGGCTTTATGCACATAAATGCCGGTAATCGCAATGGCAAACAAAATCACGAACAGGCCAATATAAATGCCCCAGGTGGTAATGCTGTTGGTTTCTACAGGTACCCCGAAGGATTCGGGGCTAAGCCCGATATACAGGATGTAAACCACATAGATGCTGAACATGAGGATGGAGAAGCTCCATCCGAGCACACTTTTCTGGTGTGCCATTTTTTGGAACTCAGGGTTATCCAATACCCTTTGTGTCAGTTTATCCACTTTATGTCTCCGGTAAAGTAAAACTGTTTTTTGTAAAAAAGGAACTGCTTTTGTAAAAAGGGACTGCTTTATTGTTATTGGACTTGGCGTAATGTAAAGGAGACAAGATAAGTATTTCTAATTTTCTTTTTTGATTGTTATTATTTGCCCAAATTATGAGGGACTAAAAAAACAAATAAAATCAACAGCTTGAGGTTTATTTTTGAGTGATTGAGACGAGATGTAAAAAGCTGTCTGGATAAATTTTTTGATCTAAATCAAAAAATAAATACTATTCTTTGAAAAAGATTTTGTATCACGGGCGTACAATAAAAACGCGCTTCAAATACGATATCAACCAGCGTCATGAAATTATTAAAAAATAATAAAAAACAATTATTAAAAAATTTAAACTTAAATGGTGTACCCAGGAGGATAAATGGATCTGACTCAACTGAAAAGTTTTGTGGCAGTCGCCCACTATGGGCATTTGACGCAGGCAGCAGAGTCCCTGCATCTGTCGCAGCCAGCCGTAACCGCGCAAATAAAGGCCATAGAGCGTAATCTTGATGTCCATTTGTTTGAGCGCAATACCCAGGGCATGAAATTGACGCCGGCCGGCGAGGCCTTTTTGCCCAAGGCCGAATTCATCTTGCAGCAAATGCGTGAGCTTGATGTTTTTGCCCTGAGTCTTTCATCCACTTATGTGGAGCAGGCAAAACTGGGCATTATCCAGTCGGTAGACCGGCAAATGTTAAGTCGTCTGCTTAATCGCATACTGGAGCTGGACAGTTCCCTGTACCTGCATGCAGAAAATAGCCTTAGTGGAGAGGTCCTGAACAAGGTGCGCAAGAAAGAACTGGATGCCGGTTTTTTCCTGGGCGACAATCCTTACCGTACGGTTTATTCCATCGAACTGGATGAGGTTCATTACGTGCTGATCGTGGCCGCACAGCGTCTTGCCGAAGCCATTGAAAACCCCAGGGCATTTTTTAATACAGCGTCCTGGATAGAGCGCCCGGCCTTTTCGGCGGGTGACAAAATCAGCAACCGTTTCTGGCATCAGCAAAAACTGTCACCGCAAACCGTGCTGGTTTGTGATGACATTGATTTATGCATAGAACTGGTGGCCAGCAACCTGGCTATCACGCTTATTCCTTCGCGTGAAGCTTACCGGGCCATCAAGGCAGGCAAAAACATTGCCCTGGTGCCAGGGTATGATATGCGTTCGCGGCTTAGTTATATTTATCCGGCCGAATACGAAAACGATAAAAACAGCCAGCTTATTCGCCGGGCAGTGTGTGAGACCTGGGGCGTGTCACCTTAAAATGCATTAATTTTTGCAAATACACCCCGAATTCATCAGGAATTCAAAAAAATTATATTAAATGACGGTAAGATCATTTTATTAAAACCAAACAGGAATGGAGTTAAGCATGACAACAGAAGTACAAACCTCGTTGAAAGGAAAAGTGGCTTTGGTAACAGGTGCCGCCAGTGGTTTGGGACGTGAGATCGCCCTTACCTATGCCAAGGCCGGTGCGGCGGTTGGCATTGCCGATCTGAATATTGACGGGGCCAACAAAGTGGCTGAAGAAATCATCCAGGCCGGTGGCAAAGCCATTGGGGTTGCCATGGATGTGATCAGTGAAGAACAGGTTAACCAAGGCGTGGGTGCCGTAGTGGCCGAGTTCGGTTCGATTGATATTCTGGTTTCCAATGCGGGCATTCAAACCATTGAATCCATCGACAAATTTGATTACGCCAAATGGAAACAGATGCTGGCGATTCATCTTGACGGCGCTTTCCTGACTACCAAGGCAGCGCTTAATCATATGTATCCAGCGGGCCGTGGCGGTGTTGTCATTTATATGGGTTCGGTTCATTCGCATCTGGCGTCCAAACTGAAAGCCCCTTATGTAACCGCCAAGCACGGTTTGCTGGGCCTGGCGCGTGTGCTGGCCAAGGAAGGTGCCGAACATAATGTGCGTTCACACGTCATTTGCCCCGGCTTCGTGCGTACCCCTATTGTTGAAAAACAAATTCCCGAACAGGCTAAAGAACTGGGTATTTCCGAAGAAGAAGTGGTTAAAAATGTTATGTTGGGTGGCACGGTAGACGGCGAATTTACCACTGCCGAAGACATTGCCCAAACGGCTTTGTTTTTGGCGGCTTTCCCCAACAAGGCCCTTACCGGCCAGTCAATCACGGTCAGCCACGGCTGGTTCATGCACTAAGTTATTTTTTTGTTTTTATTCGGAGAAGTCATTGAATTTGCCTAATTATGAGCGCATCGCCCTGGTATTGCAGGGCGGTGGTGCATTGGGTGCTTATCAGGCCGGGGTTTATCAAGGCCTCCATGAAGCGGGTGTCAGGCCCAATCATATTTCCGGGATCTCTATTGGTGCCCTGAATACGGCTATTATTGCGGGCAATCCCCCAGAAGATCGCATTGAAAAACTGCATCAATTCTGGGAAACCATCTGCCAGCCCAATCTGGGCATGTCCATGTTGCCGTTTTTCGAGCAGGGCTTGTTCAATATGCACGACTGGTTCAAAATCGGTCTTGGGAATATGTACGGTTTAAGCGCTATCTTTGATGGCCAGAACGGTTTTTACAAGCCGCGTATCCCACCCCCAGCCATGGTAGGGCATGGTACGCCTGAGCAGGCCAGTTATTATGATGCCTCGACCCTTAAACATACCCTTGAAAAATTCTGTGATTTTGACCGGATCAACAGTAACCAATGCGATCTTCATATTTCTGTGGGGGCGGTTAATGTCCGTACCGGCAACTTTGTTTATTTTGACAATGAGTGCCATGAACTGCGTGCAGAGCATTTTATGGCCTCGGGGGCACTGCCGCCGGCCTTTGCCCCGGTGGAAATTGATGGCGATTATTATTGGGACGGCGGTATCGTTTCCAATACGCCATTAACCTATGTGCTGGGTGCAAAGCCCAGCAAGGATACCCTGGTGTTTCAGGTCGATCTCTGGAGTGCCCGCGGGCATGTGCCACAAAACATGGGAGAGGTTAATGACCGGCAAAAAGAAATTCAATATTCCAGCCGGACCCGTTTGCTGACGGATTACTGGAAGCAGGTTCAGGAAATGCGCCATGCCATTGGCAAGTTGCTTGAAATTGTACCTCCCGAAAAGCTGGCCGACAATGGTTTGCTGGACAATTTCAAAGCACTGGCTGACCGGCGCAAATACAATGTGATCCAGTTGATTTATCGCGATCGCCCTTATGAAAGTCATAACAAGGACTATCAGTTTGGTCTTGCCAGCATGAAAGACCACTGGCAATCTGGCCTGATTGATATCCGTCATACCCTGGGAAAACCCGAGTTTCTGGCCATGCCCGACAATGATATTGGTTTTGTGTCTCATGACGTTCACCGGGAAGAAGTCTATGTCCCCAAGGGGGTGAAGTCTAAATGAGCTCGTCGTCTTACCGTAGCCTGCCTTCTTTGCTGCTTTCCGTAAGAGAAGCGCTAATGGTGCATTTTCGTCCCCTTTTGCATGCAGAAGGCCTGACCGATCAGCAATGGCGGGTATTGCGTGCATTGGGTGAGCAGGAGCCCCTGGAGCCTAACCAGCTTTCCAGTGTCTGCATGTTGTTGGGCCCCAGCCTTACCCGTATGCTAACGGGCATGGAGCAGTCTGGCCTGATCAGCCGCAGTCGCTCGAGCCAGGACCAGCGCAGGCAGGAAGTTTACCTGACCGAAAAAGGGCAGGCCTTGTTGGCCCGGATCAAGCCTCTTATTGAAAACCAGCATAATGCGCTGGAAGACAGAATCGGTAAGGAACTGATGGACAGGATCTATAACGATCTTGATAGCTTGCAGGAAAAAATTCCACAGGAACCGGTCATCAGGAAAAAAGGCGCCTTGTGATGTTTGGGTATTGAACATGAGCTGGATCGCTAAACTCAAACTCCATCACCTGAAAATCCTGGTGGCACTGGCCGAACAGAAAAACCTGACGCGGGTATCCGAACTCATGAACATTACCCAGCCGGCCCTGTCAAAATGGCTGTCGGGCCTGGAAGATGAAATCGGCATGCCCCTGTTTGAAAGGCACAGTAAAGGTATCCGGCCCACACCGGGAGGCTTGCTGGTGGTTAAGCACGCCCGCCGCCTGGTTAATGACCTGGAACGTTCCAGCAAAGACATAGAACTGTTCAAGGAAGGTATCCGGGGTACGCTCATGATTGGCAGTTCACCGGTGGCCACCGATGTCGTGTCAAAGGCCGTGCTGGCCCTGCTCAAGGACTACCCCAATGTTCATGTACGCATCATTGAAAGCGTCATGACGCCTTTGCTGGAACAATTGGTCTCGGGCCATATTGATGCGGTCATTGGCCGGGTGGGTGGCAGTGCCCTGCAATTGCCCTTGAATTACAAAGTCCTGTATACCGAACCCATCTGTTTTGTGGCCAGGCCGGGGCATCCCCTGGCGGGCCAGCCAAATATTGATTGGGCGCAGTTAAGTGATTTTTACTGGATCGTCTGGCCTACCGGCACCCCTATCAGAAGCAGTATCGACCATGCCCTGGTTGACCTGGGCATGATGATGCCGGCCAATCATGTTGAATCGGGCTCAATGAGCGCCACGGTACGCATGTTGCAGGGTAGCGATATGGTGGGTATTTTGTCGCAGCGTTTGGCTGAAAGTTTTGCCAATGAGCAACAGCTGGTTATCCTGGATTTACCTAAAATCGCGCAAAAGGGCAGTGTGGGTATTTTCTGGCGCCAGAACGAATCCCCGTCGGATACGTTGGAAGCCTTTCTTGGGCATTTGGTGGAAGCATCCCGGTAATAAAGACGAAGCCTGTTTTTTTCCACGCCTACTTTGGTGCCCACGCAGGAGCGTGGGCACCAGACAG
>CAZPNE010000077.1:0-8230 GCA_964588255.1 uncultured Advenella sp.
TTTTTTCAGGGCTTGTAAGAATTTTTATGGTGCTTGAAAGGTCTTTATCTTTTGATGTTTCCGTCACCTTTGAAAGCTGCCCGTCTTTATCATATTCAAACAGGGCCTGGTCTCCATTGGCAAACTTCTGTTCTACCGGCAGGTTTCTGTCGTTATAACGGGTATGTTCGGCACCTGTAATTTTGCTGGACCATGTTACCGGACGGTCTTTTTCATCGTAGTGCAGTTGCAGCCCGGCCCAGGGTGAGCGGTTTATGTCCAGTTGTCTGATATTGTCGTTTTCATCGTAATGAATTTGAGTGCCATTCAGGCTGGTCATTCTTCCCTTGCTGTCATATTCGGCTTTGGTGCCGGGGATGGCGCAACCATGGCAGCCTGCGCCTTCAATGGCTTCCAGTACATATTTTCCACCCTTGATGGACGTATGAAAATCGGTGTGCTGGCCATCGGCATTTTTAACACGTGTGAGACCTGGGACATTTTCAGTTTTGGGGCGACTGATATATTCAATCTCAATACGGTTGTTGGTGTCGTCTTGGCGACCCGTGATGGAACGAATGGCCAGGCCTTTTTCGTTATAAGCCCATGAATTGGTTCTGATCGATTTTTTACCGGTATGGTCATGCATGCTGATGCCGGTTAGCAAAAACGGGTTGCCGTACTGGTATTGGGCTTCATAAGCGTAGATTTTGCCCATTTTGTCGGGTCTTTGCATGCCAATAAGGCGTAGGCCGGTGTGTTTTTCAGGCTGTTCGTGCTGGTAATGGAAAGTGCCAACGTGGGTATCAATACGGCTTAAACGGGCCGTACCCTTGAAAATTTCATAATTAAAAACCAGCTTGTGTTGCTGGCCTGCCTGCACTTCCAGAATGGCATGCTGGGTGGGGCCTGGCCTTTCATCGCGTCTGATGCGGATGGGTTCCAGCCCTGGTAAATTAACTTGTATCAGGCGTCCGTGAGGATTAAAAATCTTGCTGAAACCAGAGCCCAGTTCCCAATGCCAGGAATTGTCTTTAGCCAATAGTTTGCCTTGACTGGCCTGAACTGCATGGGCGGTGTCACCTTGGCGTGCCTGAAATAGGGTACGGGAACCATCGGCATGGATAATTTGCAGTTTGTTACCGGCAAAATACAGGCGGGTATCATAAGAGTGCGACCAGCCTTCACCCAACAGGCTATTACCTTTGGAGAGCGAATTGTAATATCGTACCCATTCCAGCCCTGATGGCAGAAAGGGCAGATCGGTTTCTTCTTGGTATTTATTGCCACTAATTAAATGGATAGGGTTGCCCACACCCAAATTAAGTGAGGGCTCCTTGCTTCGATCCTTGCATGGATGTCCGGTAAAGGCAGGCTTGCAAACGGGATTTCCATCGTTTATTTCGCTGGTTTGCGACCAGGCTGCAGGCATTATGACGATTGCCAGCAGTAGCAGGGTTGTGATTCTTTTCATGACCGTGAGAGCTCGTTTTGAACGAAAAATGAAATCATCGGCCTGAAATGCTTCTTGTAGTAAACTGGGCGTATTACTTTATCTATTGTGGGAAACCGAAGATGCTGATTACTTTCCGCTCAAATGCAAGTGCTGATGTTGTGATGCTGGACAAGCATGCCCTGTCTGTCCTAAAGGCTGCAGGGCGTGATTATGAGACATTGCCTGAAAGTGGCGTGTTTACGGTAGAGCAACTGGATGAAGCCATTGAGAACATTGTTCGCTCCGTGGCAGAAGATCCTGATTCCAATCCTGACCTGGTTTATGCCGATAAAGACAGGGAAGAAGAGGACGATGAGTATCCGGAAGAAAAGCCGCATCCGGTGCTGGAAAAGGTGACCTTGCGTCGCCGTACTTTTCCATTGCTGGACATGCTAAGAGCCGCCAAGGCCAACGGTAAGGAAGTGGTATGGGAAGTGGGTAGCGCCTGGTAAGCGACTTAATACTTATTGATGAAAAAAGCCCAAACAACCGGAGAGTATTCCGGTTTGTTTGGGCTTTTTTATGTTTGCCATTTTGGCTTTGCCTGGTCTTAACCTGTTGGGTTCAGAACGCTGGATTGATCCCTTGGTGAGAAATCAATCAGGGCAATACGGGCTTGCTGTTTTTTAAACGGCAGCGCTCTCAATGTTTTCTTCTTGGGCGGTTGTGACACCCTGCTGAATATGACGGTTGACGGCACTTAATACCGCCTGGAACGAGGCGGTCACGATGTCTTTGTGAACACCAACCCCAAAGCCGGTTGCAGATTCGCCCAGGCGAAGCTCTACATAGCAGGCAGCTTGTGTTTTTTCACCGGAACCAATGGCGTGCTCGTGATAATCCATGAAGCGGATGGGCAGATCCAGGGCGTTGATGAATGCTGAGATGGCGCCATCACCCTTGCCACTGGCCTTGATGACAGTGCCGTTGTTTTCCAGCTCAACTTCAATGCTGAAGGTTTCATCATCGGCGCCCTCAGGATGGCTGTTGATTTGATGCTTGAGTAATTTCCAGGGAGAAGTCTGTTTCAGGTATTCTTTCTCGAAGATTTCGAATACGGCATTGCCATTGACTTCGGTACCGGTTTCATCGGTAACACGCTGGATGGCGCGGCTGAATTCAATTTGCAGGCGACGTGGCAAGTTCAGGCCTTGTTCCTGTTCAAGCAAATAAGACACCCCACCTTTGCCAGATTGGCTGTTTACACGGATAACGGCATCATAGCTGCGGCCCAGGTCTGCAGGGTCAATAGGCAAGTACGGTACTTCCCAGACGCCATTGGGGTCTTGCTGCGCAAAGCCTTTCTTGATGGCATCCTGGTGAGAACCGGAAAATGCGGTAAACACCAAGTCGCCCGCATAGGGGTGACGAGGATGTACGGGTAATTGGTTGCAGTATTCGGCGGTGCGGCGGACTTCATCAATATCTGAAAAGTCCAGGCCTGGATGGATACCCTGGGTATACAAGTTCAGGGCCAAGGTAACCAGGTCAACGTTGCCGGTACGTTCGCCACTACCAAACAGGCAGCCTTCAACACGGTCTGCACCGGCCATGACAGACAATTCTGCCGCGGCAACCGCTGTGCCCCGGTCATTGTGGGGGTGTACGCTAACAATAATGCAGTCGCGGTTATTGACGTTTTTGCAGAACCATTCAATCTGGTCGGCGTACATGTTGGGGGTGGTGGATTCAATAGTTGCGGGCAGGTTGAAGACAATTTTGTTTTCAGGGGTAGGCTGCCATTCTGCTGACACGGCGTTACTAACTTCCACGGCAAACTCAGGCTCAGTGGTACTGAATACTTCGGGCGAGTACTCATAGCGCCATTTGGTTTGCGGATATTTAGCCATGGCCTGTTTAACCCAACGTGTACCCTGAATGGCCACTTGCTTGACTTCGTCTTTGCTCATGTTGAAGACGATTTTACGGAAAGCGGGGGCACAGGCATTGTAAAGGTGGATCATGGCGGTTTTTGCGCCAGCGGCTGCTTCGGCAGTCCGTTCGATCAGGTCTTGACGGGCCTGGGTCAGGACGATAATGGTGACGTCATCGGGAATCAGGTTTTCTTCAACCAGGATACGGACAAAATCAAAATCAGTTTGTGATGCGGAAGGAAAGCCAACTTCAATTTCCTTGAAACCAATAGCCACCAACTGTTTGAAAAAGCGCAATTTGCGCTCAACGCTCATGGGTTCGATAAGTGACTGGTTACCATCGCGCAGGTCGGTACTCATCCAGATTGGAGGAGCCGTAATGGTTTTGCTGGGCCATGTGCGCTCGGAAAAATCCTTGACGAACGGTTTGAATGGAACGTATTTTTTTGCTGGGTTGGAAAGCATCATAATGCACCTGTTTGATATGAATCCCGGTGCTGGAACTGGCGTTTGCCTGTTTGTTGGCCCGGGATATTACAATTTAATAAAAATCCGGGTGGCTAATACAGGGCTGCCGAACTGCCACGAATGCTCTAGGCTCGGCAACCGGGCGCTAGGAGTAGAAGAGAAGAGAGTGCGCAAATTGGCAGATCGCGGTTGCGACCTGCTTCAATATAGGAGAAATTGAATGTTTGCATTTTCATGATAACTTTATTATCAGCATGAAAGGGTAGTTAAGTCAAGAGGTTTTTTCATTTTGGGTTAACTCGGGAATAAAGTTGTGTTGCAATAGTGCCTGCTGTTCTTTGATGAGCGCCAGTTTGTAAACACGTCCGTTGCGTAATTCACTAAGGGTTTCTTTTAACGTGATAAATTTGATGGGCTCTGCGCGATCACTCCAGACCCAGGCCAGGACTTCTTTGCCTTCAGGTGAAAGATTATTGATGATGTGGTTTATTTTTTGTGGGGGTGGACAGTTTTCACCGGCACGGCTAATGTTGCCACTTAGCCAGCTGCTTAATATAAGATAAAGGATAAGGCTGCCCAGCAGAACAAGGCCCCACCAAATATAATTGTTTATACTGTTCAGGTAGGTTACCAATTGGTTGCTGAAGGCTTCCAGTCCGGCGTAATCCTGTTTTTTTCCAAACTCAATGATTTCACGGGCAAGGAATAGCCAGGCAAGTATAACAATGACAATAATGGCGCTGCGTAAAATAAGCTGTGGCATTGCCAGCTTTAACAGGGTTTTGCTGAGTACGGCGGTATCATTTTTGTAGGCCGCGGGTTTTTTTTGTTTCATAAAGAATTTTTACTATGCGTCAGGCGTTAGAGTTAAAAACAGGCCAGCATTTGGTCATGACCCCTCAGTTGCAGCAGTCATTGCGATTGTTGCAGTTTTCCGGTCTGGATTTTCAGGTTGAGCTGATGCGTGCCATTCAGGATAATCCGATGCTGGAGTTAATAGATGATAACCAGATATCGTCTGAAACACCAAATCCTGAGGTGTCTTATGCTGAGGTTTTACAACAGGATTGGGATCAGCGCAAACCGGCATCGGCCAATTCCGAAGACGATGACTTCTATCCTGAAACCGCAACCAGTGTCAGTCTGGAAGAATATTTGCGTAGCCAGCTGGGTACCACACGTGCGCTGGAGCGTGACATGCTTCTGGTTGATGTCCTGGTCGATGAGCTGGATGAAAATGGATACCTGCATACCCCGCTGGAAGAAGTAGCCGGTTTTTTTGAGGCGGAGCATGAGGTAACGGTACAAGAGTTGACCGTTGCGCTGCGTTTGTTGCAATCGTTTGATCCGCCGGGTATTGCTGCACGAAGCTTGTCCGAGTGCCTGTTATTGCAGCTTTCGCGTGAAATTAACCCAAAACCTGATAGCGATGTATTGGCTTGCGCCAGAAAAATTTGTGCCAGTGCCCTGGATGCGCTGGCAGCGGCCGATATGGTTACCCTGCAAAACAAAACCGGGGCTGATATTGCCCTGATTCGCCAGGCCCATAGCCTGATCCAGCACCTTGATCCACGCCCTGGTAAAGCCTGGAGTACGCCGGCGGCTGATTATGCGGTTCCTGATGTGCTGGTGCGTAAAATCAATAATGAATGGGTGATCTCGCTGAATCAGGGTATTTTGCCAAAGGTTCGGATAAATGACGAATATGAAAGCATGATCCGGACCCTGGGGAAAAAGGACGATACCGGTTTGAATGAGCAATTAAACCAGGCAAAAGGTTTTTTAAAACAGGTCAACCATCGTTTTAGTACCATTCTGGATGTTTCCCAAGCAGTGATGAAGTATCAAACGGCCTTTCTTGAGGAAGGCATGTCTGCCATGCAACCCCTTACTTTAAGAGAGGTGGCGCAGGAACTGGATATCCATGAATCAACCGTATCCCGGGCCACCACGCAAAAATTCATTGCCACCCCGCATGGGGTATTTGAACTGAAGCATTTTTTTGGTTCGGGGGTCGCTAACGAGTCGGGAGAGCAAACCTCGGCCAAATCGATTCAATTGAAAATCAAGGCACTGGTTAATGCCGAGGATGTTAAAAAACCGCTGTCAGACAGTAAATTATGTGATTTGCTAATGGCTGATGGCCTGGTTATTGCTCGCAGAACCGTGGCCAAATACCGTGAAGCCATTGGTATTCCATCTGCCTCCTTAAGAAAAGCCCAGGCATTTCTTAAGGGTTAACAATTAGTTAAAGAAAAACCGGCAAAAAAATATTGCGAAAAAAATAAAAATAGATGATAATGATTCGCATGTATATTTGTATTTGTAATGCCATCACAGAAAAGACCGTTATTGAGGCAGTCAATAACGGCGCGTCAACACTGGGAGATTTACAATCCGAGTTAGGTGTTGCCTCGTGCTGTGGTTGCTGCGCCCAAACTGCCAGCGAATATCTTCCAAAAGGTTCAGCTTCTAACGCGGCGGTTGAGCAAGGGTACGTTAGTGAACGTCACGGCCGTAAGGCAGTTGTGTCTACGGTACTCTGGCCGGCGTAGCATACAGGTTGGTCTGGTATTTTTTCGCATAACCGCCTTCTAGAGAAAGGTGGGGTTGGCTTTGCGCTTTTCTTTTTCAGTGAATCTGTTTTGTAGCCGCTTCCATTATATAATCAGGGCTTAGGGCTGGGCATTGTATGCTGGACTCCGTTGGACCGAACAAACTTGAAAAAGGAAGGGCTATGAAAGGCGATAAAGAGGTTCTTAAATACCTGAACAAGCAATTAACCAATGAATTAACAGCAATTAACCAATATTTTCTGCATGCCCGTATGTTGAAAAACTGGGGCTTTAATGCGTTGGGTAAGCATGAATATGAAGAATCCATCGAAGAAATGAAACATGCTGATGCGTTGATGGAGCGTATTTTCCTGCTTGAAGGATTGCCCAACTTGCAAGACTTGCACAAGCTGCGCATTGGTGAGGACGTACCTGAAATCCTGTCTTGTGACTTGCACCTTGAAGTAGCGGCTCATGGCACCCTTGTAGAAGCGATTGCCCACTGTGAGAAAGTGCGTGACTACGTTTCCCGTGATCTATTCCGTCGTATTCTTGATGACACTGAAGAGCATATCGACTGGTTGGAAACCCAGATTGAACTGGTGGAAAAAGTGGGCTTGCAAAATTACCTGCAAAGCCAGATAGGTGAAGAATAAGCCATACAGGCAAAATCAGTAAAATCTGTCTGAATGCAGGCAATTGGCTTAAGTTAAGTAACAAAAAAATGGCCCGGAAAATGTTTTCCGGGCCATTTTTTATTGAAGGTTTTTTTATTTGTCCAGCTGTAAAGTCATTGTTTTAACTTAGCGTTCAGGACAGTCCTTGACTTTCCCCCAGGCATTGTTGGCGCCACAGTATTGTTCACGCACCTTGCCAAGGCAAGTGGGGCGCTCAAAGAAGCCCAGTGTGCGGCAATGTGCAACAGCACGATGAAAGGCAGGTTCCCATGCATACCTGCTGCCTGATGTACCTGGTGCCTGCGTGGGGCGGGTAATGGGCGTGGCATTAATGGGTGCAGCATCTATGCGGCCGCTTGCCGTGCCGATGGTGACATTTGGATTGTATTGGCTGCTGGATGCCGTCAGGATATCGGATTTTTGTGAGGCTTCTATGGCCCAGTCTATGCCAGTAGGGCTCTCAGGGACGCCTTGGGCACCACTCATGAGGGGCTGCTGGGGCTGGCGCAGTACAGGACGTCCGAATTGGTCAACCTGTGGGGGTGGATCAAACTCGCTAACGTTGGGTATATTGGCGGTGGTAGGCGAATGTGCAATGAGCCATTCGCCCGCCTGGATGCCGCCCCAAGTAGCCAGTCCGGCAAATATCAGTAAAGAAATGAATAAAAAACGCCAAGACATTAATAAATTACCCTTCATTGATGTGTGGTTCATTTTAGCTGTTTTCCTAGAACACCTGTCCGGCATGTTCACGCATTGCATGAAAATTAATTTCAGGGTTCAATTCCTGGGCAACACGAAGCTGGGCAGGGGAGGTAATAAGGAAAGCAAGCGCATCAACGACATCGTAAGCGATATGGGCAGCGTTGCTGTCCATGAATTTGCGCAGTGCTTTCGGGTTGTCACTGGTCACCCAGCGTGCCATTGTATATCTAGATGGCATTAAACGCGCTTCCACGCCATATTCGGTTTTCAGGCGGTGAGCAACCACTTCAAATTGTAATTGGCCAATGGCTCCCAGCAACAGGGCTCCGCCGGCCGCTTCGGGGCGGAATACCTGAATGGCTCCTTCCTCGCCCAATTGGGTAAGGCCGGTACGCAGCTGCTTGGTACGTAATGGATCTTTAACTTCGACGCCCTGGAATAGCTCAGGAGCAAAGAATGGCAATCCGGTAAATTGCA
>CAZPNE010000078.1:0-8197 GCA_964588255.1 uncultured Advenella sp.
CCTTAAAAAAATACCTGTTTGAAGACCGCAGTACGCGAGTTCAAACCGTCAATCTAACTCAAACCTGGGCCGAGGCACTAAGCCACCAGCACTACCCCCCCATTATCCGAAGGCTACTGGGGGAATTAAGCGCGGCAGCCGTCCTGCTCACTTCAAACATAAAATTTGATGGTTCTTTAATTCTGCAGTTGCAAGGTGATGGCCCCATTAGCCTTATTGTGGTTGAATGCGACTCTGCACTTCGCGTGCGTGCCACCGTCAAAATGCGGCAGGAATTTGTCTGTCCTGAAAACGGCACCCTGCAAACCCTGCTCAATACCAATGGCAATGGCCGGTTTGCGGTTATCCTGGATCCTAAAAACAGGTCTGACGGCATGCAACCCTACCAAGGCATTGTGCCAATGCAGGGCCATTCAGTAGCACAGGTGCTAGAGCACTACATGAAACACTCTGAACAACTGGATACCCGTTTATGGCTTGCCGCCAACGATGAGAAAGCCTGCGGACTTTTGCTCCAGCAACTGCCTTCCTCTGGTGGCATACCTGCCGTCATGCCCAACCTTGATGACACCTGGGAACGCGCTGTCCAGTTTGCCGAAACCATCAGCACCGAAGAACTGTTGTCAACCGATGAAGATACCCTGATCCATCGCCTGTATTGGGAAGAAACCTTAATTGCCTATGAGCCGATTGCCATCACCTGGTTTTGTCCCTGCACCCGTGAACGGGTTGCCAACATGCTAAAAATGCTAGGTAGCGAAGAAGTTGCCAGCATATTAAGCGAACAGGATAAGATTGAAATCACCTGTGATTTCTGTGGCAAACCCTATATTTTTGATCCGGTAGACTGTGCAAAATTGTTTGTGAACCCGGACAGCTTTGTCGTCAAGGGTAATAAATCCACCCATTGAAAACAAAGCAGGAAATTGGATAAATCCATCCATTTGTAAAATTCACAATTTACAATATTAAGGAGTAGGCACAGACTAACGTCATGCTTACTCTTTTCTTTTTTCCCCCAACGATAAAAAGCCCTCTGCCCAAGCAGGGTCACGCCAATAAAAACAAGGGATTTGGTTCGGTAGAGTTCTTGCTGGTCGCTACCCCCATATTAATGCTTGGAATGGGTTCATTGGAAGCCTCGTATTGGTACATTGCCCGGCAGGCTAGCAGCCTTGCCCTACTTGAGGCAGCCCGTACCGCCGCCACTAATCACGCCAACCCACACACCATAGAACTGGCCTTTGAAAAAGCACTGCATCCCCTGTTTTCACCTACCGGCAATTTTCCAGACCCGGCTGCACGCATGCAGTCTTATTTCAATAGCATCAAGAAAAAAACAGGGCAAGCCCCATGGCGTATTGTGATACAAAGCCCAGACCAGGCCGATTTTATCGATTTCCAGCGTAAAGACCTGTCTATTGCACAACAAACCGGCCTACCCGCTATCGACAACAACTATCAATATGAACAATACCAGCGTACCGGTACTGGCAACTATTCAGGCAATAACATTTTCCAGGCCAATACGCTACAAATAGAGCTTACCTACCCTTATCAACCCCTTATTCCCGGCATAAGCCAATTATTCAAGGTACTGGTGGGCAACGGGAAAGATTACGACAGGCAACTTATGAACCAAGGTATCCTGCCCATCAAGCAAACCCTGTCCATCAGCATGCAATCGCACCCTGTTTTATGGCCGGTAGAACCGGGCGGAAAAGTGCTTTACAGCCATACCTCAATGCCCATAAGCGGCATTGGCAAGCCGCAAACTGGCAACTTGCAAACATGTACAGGCCTATGGTGCGGAACAACCGCCAGCAATGGCACGCATACGCCAACACGCCCCGATACGACTCCCCCTAATCACCAACCAGTTCCTGCCCCAAACAACCCACAGATACCGGAAAGCAAAAAAACAGGCGGCAACACGCCTTCAACGCCAGAGGAAGCGTTACCGGAAGAGAAGATTTCAGTAGAGGGGCAAGACCCAGCCTGTGACGTCAACCTTTGCTGTACATAGCAAAAGCAACAAAAAACAAGGTTTATGGTACAGAAGAAACGGGGGTGGCTACCGGTGGGTGAACGTCAGCTTTTTTGCCTATAGGCAAGGAAACGGTAGGCACCGCCTCGTTGGGAACCAGGATTTGCACCAGGGTTTCACCCTCGTTAATCATGCCCATTTCTATTCGCGCACGATCTTCAAGGGCCTGGGTTCCAGATTCCAAATCCTGGACTTCAGCTTTCATGGCATTGTTTCGGGCTAACAATGCCTTGTTTTTCTCATGCTGTTCTTGAAGTTGCTCTTTTAATTCTGCCACCCGCAACCAGCCCGATTCTCCCTTCCATAGGGGATACTGGATTGCGATACATGCCAGCAGAAGCAACAAAAAAAGCAAACGCATAAGAGAAACAGCCGATTAGCGATTACGCAAATTATAGAATGCGTCTACCCCGGGGTAATGAGCCACTTCAGCCAATTCCTCTTCAATACGCAGCAACTGGTTGTATTTGGCCATACGATCTGAACGGGACAGTGAACCGGTTTTTATTTGCATGGCACTGGTGGCCACGGCAATATCGGCAATGGTTGAGTCTTCGGTTTCACCGGAACGGTGTGAAATGACGGCGGTATAACCGGCACGTTTGGCCATTTCAATGGCAGCAAAAGTTTCAGTTAGCGTACCAATCTGGTTGATCTTGATCAGGATGGAATTACCGATGCCCTGGTCAATACCCTGCTTGAGGATTTTGGTGTTGGTCACGAACAGGTCATCACCCACCAGCTGTACTTTCTTGCCCAGCAGATCGGTCAGGATTTTCCAGCCTTCCCAATCATTTTCAGACATGCCGTCTTCAATGGAAACGATAGGGTATTTATCGCACCAGGAAGCCAGTAAATTGGCAAATTCCTGTGATGTTAAGGAAATACCGCCTTCACCGGCCAAATGGTATTTGCCCTCTTTATAGAATTCGGAGCTGGCGCAGTCAAGGGCCAACGCAATTTGTGTACCGGCTTCGTAGCCAGCATCGGAAATTGCTTTCAGGATAAGCTGAATGGCGGCTTCGTGGTTGGCCACGTTAGGCGCAAAACCACCTTCGTCACCCACCGCAGTAGACATCCCCTGATCATGAATGATTTTTTTAAGCGCGTGAAAAACCTCTGCCCCCATACGCAGGGCTTCACGGAAGCTGCTGGCACCTACCGGCAGGATCATGAATTCTTGCAGATCAAGCGTATTGTTGGCATGAGCACCACCGTTGATCACGTTCATCATGGGCACGGGCATGCTCATGGGGCCACTGCCACCGAAGTAACGGTACAACGAAAGACCTGACTCATCGGCCGCGGCACGGGCAACCGCCATACTGACAGCCAGCAGGGCATTAGCGCCCAAGCGCTCTTTGGATTCAGTTCCATCAAGATCAATCAGGGTACGGTCAATAAAGGTTTGTTCCTGCGCATCCAGACCAATCAGGGCTTCGGAAATTTCTGTATTGACATTTTCAACGGCTTTTAAAACGCCTTTACCCAAATAACGTGATTTATCACCGTCACGCAATTCAATGGCCTCACGTTCGCCGGTAGATGCCCCAGAAGGAACGGCCGCACGCCCCATGGCGCCGGATTCCAATAAAACATCACATTCAACAGTCGGGTTTCCGCGAGAATCCAAAATTTCACGGCCGATAATATCTACAATAGCACTCATGGTTATGAATTTCCTGCCTGTTCAAGTATTACAAAGGTTTTTGTCATAGGCTAAATTGTACATGACAAAGACGCGCTTGTATTTTATCAAGCGTGGCGATCAGCACATGAATTTCATCTTCAGGAAGGTCTATCGTTATTTTTGCCAGAAAGGCATCGCGCCTGTACCCGGTTTTTTCCCTGAAATCCTGCCCTTGCACCGTCAGCAACACATTGGTAACCCGGTTATCGTCTGGATTCATGGAGCGTTTTACCCAGCCTTCTTTTTCCATGGCTTTTACATGCCGGGTCAGGGTGGCGGCATCCACATCCAGCGAATTCACCAGTTGCTTTTGTGAAACAGGCGCGTCGCCCAAAGCCAGCAGGATTCTCCACCTTACCCCCGGAATACCCACTTCGGCTTCAAACAGCCTTGCCCAGGTCCGGTAAATACGGCCCACGCGCTGCATCATCTCAAGTTCCAACGCCATCTATACTCCTTTCTGTTTATCTGTTTTCTTACCTTTCAGGTCTATCAAAGGCAGTCGATATACCCAAACAGTTGCCAACAAAGTCAGGGCTAATACAATCCAGAATCCCGAATGAATGGAAGCGATCAGAGTTTCACGACCGGTATCTATCCAGAATTGAATATCGCCTATCCCGATTTGTTGCGCCTGTGCCTGCAAGGCAGCCTGTTGGGCGGGATTCACCAGGACTTGCACATCAAACAGGTCCTGAAGTGAATTAGGGGGTATTTTGTCGCTGATTTGCCGCGTCATACCTGCCGCATACAAATAATTAACCAGCGAGCCCACAATGGCAATTCCCAGCATACCCCCTATCATTCTGATGGATTGAACCAGGGCAGTTGCGATACCCAGGTTTGACTTGCCCGCCACCTCCTGGGAAAAAATGGTTAAATTAGGCATAATCATGCCTAAGCCCACGCCGCCGGCCACCATATAGGCCATAAACACATACGATGAACCGCCACGGTTGGAAAAAATCGTACCCAAAATACAAACCAGTACCAATACAAACCCGGCATACAAAATATCATTGGGCCGTTTAAGGCGGGTAACTATCCGGCCGCTTAAAATACTACCCACCGTTACACATACCACCAATGGCGTAATCAAAATGCCGGCCTCGTTAGGAGACAGCGCAAACCCGCCTTGCAAAAAAAGCGGAATATAGAACAACAGACTGAACAAGGTAAAACCCAGTAAAAGCGATAACAAAAACAGCACATTCAGACTTTTTACGCGAAAAAGTTCAAGCGGTATCAGGGCATAGGGACAATGGGATTCCCATTTGAACAGGATAAGCGTAAACAACACGAACAGCAGTCCCAGCATGGCCACGTTCCAGCCCATGCCATGCCTTCCCAAAAACTCAACAAACAATTGCAGGCTACCCAAAGCCAAGGTAATTAACACTGCCCCGACCCAGTCCAGCCTGATAACCTGCTTGTACTGGTAACGGATAAGCGGCAAATATTGCCAAACAAACCAAAGCCCCAGCAAACTGATGGGCACATTCACAAAAAAAATAGACCGCCAACCATAATACTCGGTAAGAAAACCACCCAGCGAAGGGCCCACGACACTGGCAATACCGTAAGCAGAACTTAAAAATACCTGCCATTTAAGCCTGACTGCCGCCACCGGGAACAAATCGGGAATACACGCAAATGCCGTGCCTACCAGCATGCCACCACCTATTCCCTGCAAGGCCCGGGAAAGAATCAGGTGCAGCATGCTATCTGCCATCCCACTCAGAATGGATGCCGTTGTAAAAATAACAATAGACGCGATCACAAACGGTTTGCGCCCGTAAAAATCGCCCAGACGCCCAAAAATGGGTACCGTAATGACCGACGCCAGCAAATAAGAGGTTCCCACCCATGCATACAAATCAAAACTGTTCAATTCTGCGGCAATAGTGGGCATGGCCGTACCGACAATAGATTGATCCAGTCCAACCAGGATGGTCACAAAACACAGTCCCAGAATGGCCAGCAGTGACTGCCGGAAAGGAAGCCTTCTTCCGGTGCCTGAATCTTCATCATCAACATTAATGGGTTGTGCAGACATGATGGAAACCATTTGAAAATTAATTGATCGTGAAACTATTTTACACGAAACAATTTTATCATCAATGAAAAAACCAAAAAAAAACCGTTGCGTAAATGAGATTCTCATTAACGCAACGGAATGGTTTAAATACGCCTGTTGAGCTGTGCTTAAAACCGGTCCTCTATAAAACCCTGCTGCTTCACGACACGGTCAATATCAACCAAAGAATTCAGCAAAGCTTCCATGTGCTGCAACGGCACCGCATTGGGACCATCTGACAAGGCTTGCGCTGGATCGGGGTGAGTTTCCATAAAAAGCCCGGAAATACCCACCGCCACTGCCGCCCGCGCCAGCACGGGAACAAACTCCCGCTGACCGCCTGAAGAAGTACCCTGCCCACCTGGCAGCTGCACCGAATGGGTGGCATCAAAAACAACGGGACAAGCGGTTTGGCGCATAATGGCCAGTGAGCGCATGTCAGACACCAGATTATTGTAGCCAAACGAGGCGCCACGCTCACAAACCATGATATTAGAGCCATCGCCACCTGCCGCAATAGCGGCCTCACGGGCTTTGTTAACCACCTGAATCATGTCGGCCGGGGCCAGAAATTGACCTTTTTTAATATTGACCGGTTTAAGCGTAGCGGCACAAGCCTGGATGAAATCGGTTTGGCGGCACAAAAAGGCAGGCGTTTGCAATACATCCACAACCGCTGCCACATCCCTGACCTGAGTTGCGTCATGAACATCGGTTAACACCGGCACTTTCAGTGCGTCACGGATATCCGCCAGGATTTGCAGCCCCTCTTCCATGCCGGGGCCACGATATGACTTGCCCGAGCTACGATTGGCCTTATCAAAAGAACTTTTATAGATAAAGGGAATTTGCAGACGGCTGGTGATTTCCTGAAGCGCGCCTGCCGTATCAAATGCCATCTGCCGAGACTCGATAACGCAAGGCCCTGCAATCAGGAAAAACGGTTTATCCAAACCGACTTCAAATCCACACAAGTTCATGTTTTATCCTTTTTTGGCATGCTGGCGCTGAATATCAAGTGCCGCCTTAATATAACTGACAAACAAAGGGTGCTCCGCGCGAGGTGTTGAGGTGAACTCGGGATGGAACTGCACACCCATAAACCAGGGGTGAGACGGGATCTCCATAATTTCAGGCAGGTTCTCGGTAGGTGTACGGGCACTAATAACCATACCGGCCTCTTCAAGACGGGGAACATACACATTGTTCACTTCATAGCGGTGACGGTGACGCTCATTGACTTCAGGGCCGTAAATTTCATAAGCACGGGTACCTTCCTTGACAGGACAGCGTTGTGAACCCTTACGCATAGTACCACCCAAATCGGAGTTTTCACTGCGGGTTTCCAGCTTGCCTTCACGGTCTTGCCATTCGGTAATAAGGGCAACTACCGGATGAGCGGTGGAAGGATCCAACTCTGTACTGTTGGCACCACCCAGTTGCGCCACGTTACGCGCAAACTCAATAACCGCCAGCTGCATGCCCAGACAAATACCCAGGTATGGAACTGCGTTTTCACGGGCATACTTAATCGCCTGGATTTTGCCTTCGGTACCGCGTTTGCCAAAACCACCGGGTACCAGAATCGCATCAAGCCCCTCAAGGCAAGCAGTCCCGTTTTTCTCGATGTCTTCGGAGTCGATATAGTTGATGACAACCTTGGTTTTAGTGTAAATACCTGCATGTGCCAAGGCTTCGGTCAGGGACTTGTAGGATTCGGTAAGATCAACGTATTTACCCACCATGCCAATCTGGATTTCATGTTCGGGATGTTCAAGCAAATTGACCAGATTATCCCATTTAGACAGATTGGCCGCAGGTGCGGTAATGCCTAGCGCCTCACAAACAATTGAATCAAGCTTTTGCTTATGCAACATTGCCGGGATTTTATAAATGGAATCTTCATCCCACACCGAAATAACTGCATCAAGCGGCACATTGGAAAACAAGGATATTTTGGCACGCTCGTCATCGGGAATAGGACGATCGGCACGGCATAACAAGGTATTTGGATAAATACCGATTTCACGCAATTTTTGTACCGAATGCTGCGTAGGCTTGGTTTTAAGTTCACCGGCAGAGGCAATATATGGAACCAGTGTTAAATGCACAAAAGCCGCGCCCTGACGACCCAGGCGGTGGCTCATTTGACGGGCAGCCTCAAGGAATGGCAGGGACTCGATATCGCCCACGGTGCCGCCAATTTCAACAATCGCGACATCGGCATTGCCGTCGTAAGCTTTCTTGGCACCACGAATAATGAAATCCTGGATTTCATTAGTGATATGCGGAATGACCTGAACCGTCTTACCCAGATAATCTCCACGACGCTCTTTACGCAATACCGATTCGTAAATTTGCCCGGTGGTGAAGTTGTTGGATT
>CAZPNE010000079.1:0-8018 GCA_964588255.1 uncultured Advenella sp.
CCAGGCGGCTTAGCAGTTCTGTAATGCTGCCGTCCTGGCGGGCCTTGAAAATGGCAATTTCCTGTGCGGTCCAGGCAACACCCGGTGCCGCTTCAGTCTTGTTGGGGTCGTAGGTTTGCCCGGCGTAGCGAATGGCGTAGCCGTCTTTGGTTTTGTCGCAAGAAGGGTTGGGACATTCCATCTGGAAAACCTCTTCCAGTGCATTTTTAGAGGGCATGATGCTGGGAGTTTTGTTGTACCCGGCTCGCAAGGTAAGCACTTCATCGCATAAATCGGCAATAATCTTGGGATTGGCGATGTCCAGGAATTTGGCCGTGGCAATCCAGTGCTTGCCAGTATCAGCCTGCCTGGCTGCGTCTCGCAGAAGTTGGATTTGTGCCGTGTTCATGAAGTGGTAGTGCCTGAGTTAAAGAAACGAAGCTGGCATTTTAGACAACTTTCAGGCAATTGTGGCGGGTTTGCTGGCGCACACAATATTTTGTGGACAACCCGATTGCGAAAGTTGGAGCAATAGCGGTAATCATGGCGTTTCAATGTTCAAATAGGTAAAAATAATCGTCAATATATTGATCTATTCGATGTTTATTTGTTAATCTTACTGGTAACATCTTGTATAAATTAACGAATAGCCAACAGGAGACACAATGGCTGATTTTGATACTGGCCTTGAACGTAACGCGGCCAATTATGCACCACTAACCCCCATCGATTACCTGAAACGAGCAGCCAGTGTGTATGGTGATCGTCTGGCAATTGTACACGGGCCAATTCGGCAAAATTGGGCTGAAACCAACCGTCGCTGCACGCAGCTGGCGGTTGCGCTGCGTCAGTTGGGGGTAGAGCGCGACACTACTGTTGCGGTCTTGCTGCATAATACGCCTGCCATGGTAGAGGCCCATTTCGGGGTGCCCATGTCGGGTGGTGTGCTGTGTTCGCTTAATGTCCGGTTAGATACAGATAGCCTTATTTTTTGCCTTGAGCATGGCGAGGCAACCGTACTGCTGGTAGACAGCGAGTTCGAGGCGCATATTCCTCAAATCCGTCGCAAATTGCCTCATCTTACTATTGTTCAGGTTAATGATGCCCTGGGTCCACAAAATATCCAGCCGTTTGCCGAACTTGATTATGAAGCCCTGCTGGCTTCAGCCAAAGACCTTGATAACTGGCAAATGCCCAATGATGAATGGGATGCCATCGCGCTTAACTACACCTCTGGTACCACTGGTAATCCCAAAGGGGTGGTGTACCATCACCGTGGTGCCGCCATTAATGCGCTGTCTAACATTTTAGAATGGGATATGGCCAAACATCCTGTTTATATGTGGACATTGCCCCTGTTCCACTGCAATGGCTGGTGCTTTGCCTGGACAGTAGCGGCACGTGCCGGGGTTAATGTATGCCTCCGCAAGTTTGATGCCAAGCTTTGCCTGGATTTAATCCGCGATGAAAAAGTCACGCATTATTGCGCCGCGCCCGTGGTGCATTCAGCGTTGGCCAATGCCCCCGATGAATTGAAAAAAGGCATTGATCATACCGTCAAGGGTTTAATTGCCGGTGCTGCACCTCCAGAGGCCGTGTTGGCCAGCATGGAAAAAATGGGTTTTGATATTACCCATGTTTATGGTCTTACCGAAGTCTATGGTCCTGCCTCAGTTTGTGCTGAACACGACAGCTGGCAAGATTTAAGCGTAGAAGAGCGAGCCAAACTTAAATCCCGCCAAGGTGTGCGATATCACCTGCAAGCCGGTTTAAGTGTACGTGACTCGTCCACCATGGAAAACGTCAAGGCTAATGGCGCTGAAATGGGCGAGCTCATGTTCCGGGGCAATATCGTCATGAAAGGCTATCTTAAAAACCCGCATGCCACCCAGGAAGCCTTTGAAGGCGGCTGGTTCCATACGGGTGATTTGGGCGTCATGCATGAAGACGGCTATGTGCAAATCAAGGACCGCAGCAAAGACATCATTATTTCAGGTGGCGAGAACATTTCCAGTATTGAAGTTGAAGATGTGCTGTATAAATATCCCGGCGTGGCCAACTGCGCGGTGGTGGCGCTAAGCGATGAAAAATGGGGAGAAATCCCGGTTGCCTTTGTAGAGCTGAAAGAGGGTGCACAAATTCAGGAAGATGAAATCCTGGAATATTGCCGTGAAAACCTGGCCCGTTTCAAGGTGCCTAAAAAAATCATATTTGGTGAGCTGCAAAAAACAGCCACCGGCAAAATCCAGAAATATGAATTAAGAAAACAGGCACAGGCACTATTGGCTTCACCTTCAAAATGATTATTTAATTAAAAATTAAATGAGATGATCCAAGGGCATATATGAATTTCTTATATGCCCTTGTTTTTTCTTTTTGTCTTGCAGGGAAGGGAAAGTCCCTATAAGCAATTGCTTTATTAATTTTTAAAAATCGGCATAATCCGTCTTTATAAGTAAATATATTTACATAAATGGAGGCGGCAATGAAAAAAGAAGGGATGTGCATTTTAGGTAAGGTGGCAAAGGCCGGTGTGGGCCTGTCTTTAGCTATGGCGGCATTGCCGGCAGCGCAGGCAACGGAGGCAAAAATCAGTGACAATCTGGTCAAGATAGGGGTGCTGACCGATATGAGTGGCCCTTATTCTGATTTTAGTGGCGCCGGGGCAGTCACCGCTGCACAAATGGCGGTTGAGGATTTCCAGAAAGCGAATCCCGATTTCAAAACGCCCATAGAGCTTGTCAGTGCCGATCACCAGAACAAAATAGATGTTGGCATGGCCAGGGCCAATTCATGGTTTGATGTGGATAAGGTGGATGTGATTACCGAACTGGTCACCTCCAATATCGCCTTGGCAGTCAGTAAAATTGCCGCCGACAAAAACCGCGTCGCGCTGGTGTCCGGGGCGGCGTCCTTGCCATTGACCAACGAGCAATGCAACAAAAATACCGTGCATTGGGTCTATGACACGTATTCGCTGTCCAATGGTACGGCCAAATATGTGCTGGATTCAGGCAAGAAGAATTGGTATTTTATTACAGTGAACTACACCTTTGGCGGTGCCATGATGGATGCCGCAGGCAAGGTTATCGAAAAAAACAATGGCAAGATTGTGGGGTCTTCCAAGCACCCGCTGAACTCAACCGATTTTTCTTCTTATTTGTTGAGTGCCCAACAGTCCAATGCCGATGTCATTGCCCTGGCTAATGGCGGCCAGGACACGATTACCGCAGTCAAGCAGGCGGCCGAATTTGGCATCACACAGTCAAAGCAAAGCATTTTACCCATGGTCATGTTCATTAATGATATTCATGCGCTGGGGCTGGATGCGGCGCAGGGGCTGATGCTCACAGAAGGTTTTTATTGGGATCGCGATGACAAAACCCGTGACTGGTCAGAGCGCTATTATGCCAAAACCAACAAAATGCCAAGTATGGGGCAGGCTGGGGTGTATTCATCAGTGATCAATTATCTGGATGCCATCAAGCAAACCGGTACTGACGAGGCTGACAAGGTCATGGCGTATTTGAAGTCTAAAGAAATTGATGATGGCCTGTTCAAGGGCAAGATCAGGGAGGATGGCAAGTTTGCTCATGATATGCTTTTGCTGGAAGTGAAAAAACCGGGCGAATCAAAAAGACCATGGGATTATTACCATATCAAGGGCGTTATTTCGGCTGAAGATGCCAACCTTCCTTTGTCAGAGTCCAAATGCCACTTGGTAACACAGCGTTGAACATAAGGAGTCAATATGCCTGAATCGGGGTTGATTGGTAAGGAGTTAGGGTCTCACCAGGTGCCGGTTTCCCTGTTCCAGGTACAGTTTTATGCGAAAGTCACCGGGCAGACCGAGCGCTGCTTCTTTGATGAGGTTTATGCCAAAGCGCAGGGGTATCCGTCGGTCGTGGTGCCCGTGGGGCTGCTGTTCGGTCTGGAAATGAACAGGGAAGACCCCTATGCCTGGTTTCCCGAGGTGGGTCTGGATGCCGGTAAAACATTGCATGCCTCGCAGGAATTCATCTGTCATGGACAGTGTTTTGCCGGTGATGTATTAACGTTTACTTCCCGGGTGGCCGATGTCTATACTAAAAAAAACGGCACCCTGTATTTTCTTGACCGTCACACGCGGGTGGAAAACCAGGATGGCAAGCCTGTTGCCGATTTGATATCGGTGTTTGTGGAAAATCGGAAATCATGAGCAATTCGGGGTTTGAGTTAAGACATTGCAAAGTGGGTGACCGCTTGCCGCTATGGCAGGGGGAGCCCTTCAGTCGTGCGGCACTGGCGCTCTTTGCCGGGGCTTCGGGCGACCATAACCCATTGCACATAGATAGCGATTATGCCCAGGCTGCCGGTTTTGATGATGTTTTTGTGCATGGCATGTTTACCTTTGCCTTCATGCAGCAGTGTCTTTCACGCATTGCCCAACAAGAATATCTGGACAGTATCAAGGTGCGCTTTGTAAGCATCATGCAGTTGGCAGAGCAACCGGTATGTACCGGCACAGTCAGGCAGGCGGAACAGATAGAAACCGGTCTGCGGGTCGTGATGGATTTGAGCGTTTGCAACCAGCATGGCGTGCCAAGGCTAACCGCAGAGGCGCGGGTAACATTGCCTTTTATGTGAGTATTCAGAACACAGCCTTGTTAATGCCCGATGCATGGCCTGTGATTCGTATTATTCGTCAGTGAAGTTACGCTCAATCAAGTATCATTATTGCTGCCAAATGATATTTTCTACCTTGAATGGGTGCTTATGACTGCCGCTTCACCTGCGTTTACGATTTCTTCCTTACCAGACATATCTATTGATGAACTTGCGGCGGGTGATGCCCGCCAGCAGCTGGTGCTTACGGTTAATAACCGGCAGGCATTGCGTCTGAAGCAGTTGCTGGTTCAACAAATGGGCTCCTCTGCCAGTATTGTGGAGTTGCCCCTGATTTTGCCACTGGGCCGATGGCTTCGTGCCTTGCATGATGCCCGTTTGTTCAGTGCACAGGGGCATGTGCCAGCCATTGCGCTAGACCGCTTTGCCGAACAGCTGGTATGGGAGTCGGTCATTGAGCAGGAAGAGGGGGCGGGGCGTTTGCTGGATTTGCAGCAAACGGCAAAAATGGCTTCTGATGCCCATCATCTGTGTGCCGACTGGCATATTCAGGTCAGGGATGATGAAAACACACAAGAGTATGAGCGATTCAGGCAATGGCAAAAGGCTTACTTGCATCGCTTGTCTCAAATGGATGCCGAAGACGATTGCCTGATGCAGGAAAGCCTGATTCAGGCGTTGGAGAACCGTGAGAAACTGAATTTGCCGCAGCAAATTGTTTTGCTTGGGTTTACAGAATGCGCTCCGCGGTTAAGCAGGTTGTTAAGTGCTTGCCAGGATAATGGTACCGATCTGGCCGTACTGGCTGAAAAGACGGCAAGTGCCAGCGATGTTTGCAAAGCAGCGTTGGGAGATACGGCCGCGGAATGGGAAACGGCCATTGAATGGGCACGACAGGCCCTTCAAGAAAACCCCCAGGGCACGTATGCCATCGTGGCGCCGGACTTGGAAGCAAAAGCCCCGCTGGCCAGGCGTTTACTGACGCAAAATCTTGGTCGTCATGGATTGTCCTGGAACGTGGCGGTTGGCCGTCCTTTAACAGAATGGGCACCTGTGCGCGCAGCGTTTGCCTGGCTCAGGCTGCTTGCACAGCTTGGCAGCCGCAGGCAATGTGAAGTACAGGTGTTGGGGGCAGCCCTGCTGGCCGGGCATTGTTCGGTCAAGGCGTCAACGTTGGCCACCATGGCACAATACGATGCCCAATTGCGTCAGAAGGACGATATAACGATTCCTGAATCGGATGTTCTGGCCATATTTGAGCAGTTTGCCGATGACCTTTCCTTGAATTTTAAAGAAATTTATGAAAACTGGTGTCGTCCTTTTCAGGACAAATACACACGAGCCACTACAGACCAATGGGCGCAGCGTATTCGCGAATGCCTGGTTGGTCTTGGGTTTCCGGGGCCGGCAATCCTAAGCAGTGCCAATTTTCAGGTGTGCCAGGCTTTTGAAAAACTGTTGGTCCGTTTTTCTGCCTTGTATGAGGTGGGTGGTTTTCTTGATGGCACAGGCGCCTGCACCTTGTTGCATCGGTTGTCCCTGCAATCGGCTTTTCAACCGCAAAGGGACCCACAGGCACGGCTTGACGTCCTGGGCTTTCTTGAAGCCGAAGGTGGCCGTTGGGATGCCGTATGGGTTTTGGGTTTGACCGACGAGGTCTTACCCGCCAGTCCAAGCCCCAATCCATTCCTGCCGGTAACGGCACTGCGTCGGGTTAATGCGCCCCGTGCCACCCCTGAACGGGAAAAGGCCTGGGCCGATGGCATGTTTTGTGCTTTGCTGCAATGTGCCCCGCAAGTCCGTTTGAGCTGGCCCCTGATGGACGGTGAAAAAGAACTCAGGGCTTCTTCATTGTTGGAAAATATTCAATTATTTGAAGTTGAAAATTTATGTGCGGGTAAAAAAGAAGCTGCACTTGAGCGTGATCTTGAGAAGTTATCCGATAACCAGGCGCCTGCGCTTTCTGGCAAGCGGCCTGTAAACGGCGGCCTGGATGTGCTGGAAACCCAGGCGAGAAACCCGCTATGGGCCTTTGCCCGTTACCGTTTGGGTGCGCGAGAGCTGAAGGATTATCCGCAGGCGGTCAGTCAGCGGGTGCGGGGTATTTTTCTGCATAAAGTCATGGAGCTGGTGTGGAGCATGCTGCACGACTGGGAGCGTCTTGCTGAAAAAGCTGAAGACGGTTCTCTTGCCGCTTTTGTCAATGAATGTGTGGAATTGGCCGCCGACCAGGAGCTTAAACATGATTATGCCACGGTGGTGCAAATGGAAAAAGAGCGGGCTTGCCAGATCGTGATGGATTTTCTGCAGATCGAGCTTATGCGTGAACCCTTTGCCGTGCAGCAGCTGGAACAGGATGTGAAGTGGCAGCGCTCGCAGGTCAGCCTTTCATTACGCATGGACAGGATTGATACATTGGCTGATGACCAGCAGGTGATTGTCGATTATAAATCCGGCAGTACGCCTTCCTTCAGGCAGGATTGGTCACGTGAGGTGCCGGTAAATTTGCAGTTGCCTTTCTATGCGTCGGTCATGGGTTCTGGCAAGGGTAAGCCGGTGGCCGGGTTGTTGTTTGCACGGTTGAATGCCCGCCAGATCGAACTCAAGGGCATCGCCAATGAAGATCTGGGTATTGACGGTCTGGATGATCGCAGCAGTTGGGAGCCGGCCGTATCCTGGAGCGATTTGCTGCAACGCTGGCAACGGGTCATGGAGCAGCTGGCGGATGACTTTTCTGCCGGCAAGGCCTATAACCGGGCTTGGCGGGAAAACGATTTGCAATATTGTGATGTAAAACCTTTTTTAAGGTTGGCGCAGGAAAGTGAAGATGAGTGAGACAATGACAGAAGACCAATTATTACAGGATTGGGTACATCCGCTTAATGATTCGGCAGAACGCCTGCCCAGTGATCATCAGGCCCGTGCCCGGGCAGTGAAACCTGGCGAGTCGTTCCTGATTCAGGCACCCGCCGGTTCTGGCAAGACCGAGTTGCTGACAGACCGGATTCTGGCCTTATTGGCAACGGTTAACCGGCCCGAGGAAATACTGGCGATTACCTTTACCCGCAAGGCTGCGTCGGAAATGCATGCACGGGTGTTGAAAAAACTGGCGCTGGGTTTGCAGGAAGACGAGCCTGAAACGGCGCACCAGAAAAAAAGCTGGCAACTGGCCCGTGCCGCTTTACAGCGTGACCAGGAAAAAGGCTGGAATCTGCTGGCGCATCCGGCACGCCTGAGCATCAAAACCATTGATTCGTTTTGTGCCTCGCTGGTGCGTTCCATGCCCTGGCTGTCGGGGATGGGGGGGATGCCTTCGGTTGCGGAAGACGCCCGTGCCCTGTATGGCAAGGCGGCCCGCCAGACGCTGGCCCTGATTGACAGCACCGAATGCGTGCAGGCATTGGTGGCGCATCTGGATGTGGATTTGCTGCCTG
>CAZPNE010000080.1:0-7711 GCA_964588255.1 uncultured Advenella sp.
ATTTTGTCAGGGGTGTGCTTAAGTTCAGGAAAATCCTGAAGCAGGGCAGGTTTGACGTGCTCAATACCCATAGCCGGAAAGATACCCTGATTGCAGCATTGGGCGCAAGGCTAGCCGGAACACCGCTGATTGTACGTACCAGGCACCTGGCAGCCCCTATCGGTTCGTTGTTGTCATACAGTTGGTTGCCGCACCGTATTTCCACCGTTAGCAATCATGTCAGAAACATGGTTTTGGAAAAAGGGGTACCCGAGTACAAAGTTAAAACGATTTATACATCTGTGGTTAAACCAGAGCGTGTCGAGCACTCTACCTTGCGTCATGAGTTACGTCTGTCAAATAGTGCGGTTGTCGTAATTTGTGTTGCCGTCATGCGCCAGAAAAAAGGCCATGTTTTTCTGATTGATACCATGCTGCCTCTGTTTGAAAAGTATCCCGATTTGCATCTGGTGCTGGTAGGGGCGGGATCGCCCACGTATGAACAGGTAGTGGCTTTTATCAAGGAGAAAAAAGTGGCAAGCCGGGTTCATTTGATGGGGTATCGAAAGGATGTGCCCAATTTATTGGCCGGCAGTGATATTTTTGCCCTTGCAACAGAGCAGGAAGCCTTGGGGACGTCATATATTGAAGCCCAAATGTGTGGTTTGCCGGTTATAGGAACCGATGTCGGCGGTGTTTCAGAAACCTTCAAGGATGGCGAAACCGGCATTCTGGTTCCCGGCAAAGACCGTGAGGCCCTTGGAAATGCCCTGGAGCGCCTGATTGCCGATCCGGCGTTAAGGCAGAAAATGAGTGCAGCAGCCCATCAGTGGCTTTATGATGAAGGCGGATTCTCAACTGAAAAGCTGGCCCTTGATACGGAAACCGCTTATCGTATTTGGCTGGCTGAACGAAGTGGCAAGACCGGCAGCTATACCCAACCACGTAGCCAGTAAACAACCAGCCCCAAGTATTCCTTGATAATTGACCGGCTGGCATGAAGTGCCCTGGCATTGGGAAGGAAGACGATGAAATCAGGATCATCGGGGATAGTTATTTGGGGTGGATTGGGCGCTGGGGTTACTTCCAGGTCCAGCCGGTCAAAAACCGCTATGGACCTGGGGGTATGAAGTGCAGAAGTGACCAGAATAATCGATTTGATTTCATTTCGGATTAATTCATTGGCTGTGAATTCTGCATTTTCATAGGTGGTAGTGCTGTCGTTTTCAAGCATGATGGCAGATTTAGGTACGCCTTTTGCTGCCAGTTTTGCCGCCATGCCTTTGGCCTCGCTTATGTTTCCGGCTAGCGCACCGCCTGATACAATAATTTTGGGTGCCTTTTGGGCATGGTACAGTTCACTGGCCGTATCAACCCGGGAATGCGTTGATGGATTGTCACTTAGTTCTTCAAACCAGTTTTCCCGGTTATTGGCGGTGTTACCGCCCAGGACAACAATTGCCTGTGCAGTGGGAATCGAGTCCAGACTTCGGTGAGGGTAACGATTTTCAAGCATCCCCCCCAGAACGAGCGAGGTAATGGGCAGGGACCAGATCAAGAGCCAAGTCAGTCCGCTAAAACACAGGAAGACGCCTGTTTTTCTTCGTTTCAACAAAACCAGCACTGCACCGGAAATGACCAGGAAAATGCATAAATTCAATGGGATAATTAATGAAATGAGATAGCTTTTCATGTTTTATTCAAGACGGGTTAAGTAGGGAAATGCTCAGTTTGATGACTGTGTCAAGTTCTGGCCAGTTGTCCATGCTGCCGCAGATATGGGCAGTTTGGGACCAAGGGCCTGTACGCTTTGGATCGGTAACACCAATCAGGGTAATTTGAGGTGTTCTGGTTAATGAGGCAAGATGTGAAACGCCTGAATCATTGCAAACAACCAGGGCGGCCTTGCTGATTAAGGCGACAAATACCCCTAGTCCAATAGCAGGCAGGCAGAGGGCAGCAGGGGCATTTTTGAAAGCGGCTTCCCGCTCATTAGGGGGCGGACACATCACAACCGTGTATCCCTGAGCCTGCATGTTACGGGTATATTCGCCAAATCTGGGCCAGACCTTATCCTTGCCTTTGTGTTTGCCCGTAGCGGTGGGGGCAATCAGGATGAATTTGCCGGCATTCAGCTGATGTTCTTTTAGCAGGCTATCGGCTTTTTGCGTATCACTGGCGGTTAGTGGCAAAATGAGGGTGGTTTCTGGTACGGTGGCAGACTTGAAATGCCATTTATGTAAGGCACAATGGGTCAAGTGGTACCAGGATTCAACAGCATGCAGGTTTTTAGACGGTTTATCAAAGGACCACTTTAATAGAAGCGAGCGACCATCGTCTTTATAACCGGCTGAAGACAGGCCGGCCAGTCTGAAAGTCAGGGCACTGGTTAGTGAATCGGGTAATAAAAGCCCCACCGATTTACCTTTTGCCGGATTGTTTTTTTTGTGCAACTTGATAATTTTCCTGTCTTCGTGCCATTGTCCGCTCAGGCTCAGGATCTGGATGCCAACAATGCCCTTGAGCAGACTTTCAGCCCAGGGTTTGGCGCATACAATTACTTCACAGCCCGTGTTCATGACCGCATACAGACTTGGCAGGCTCATGCAGACATCGCCAATCCAGTTTGGCAGCCGCAGGTAAATTCTAGATATATTTTTCATTTGTCGGATTTTATCCTGATTGTTCAAAAACATAAACTTTTCTGCATGTTTATGTTGAAACCGTTAAAATCCCAAACTTGACAAGTTAACAAGAGAGCATTCCTTGAGTTTATTCGAACAAAAAAATCGGGAAGGTACCCATGCAGTAAATCCAGAGTTATGGAAAAAAATTTACAAGCGGGTGGGCGTGTATTGGAAAGCACTTGCTGTTGCCATGGTTTTCGTGGCCTTCGGGGCGGCAACACAACCGGCTATGGCGTATATTATGAAGCCTTTGCTGGATGATGGCTTTACAGGGGCAAAATCGTATTTTATCTGGTTAATGCCGCTTGCCATTATCAGCCTTTTTCTGGTCCGTGGGGTTTGTAACTTCCTTAGCAGTTACCTGCTAGCCTGGATCGCCAACAATGTATTGCTTGGGATGCGATCCGATATGTATGAGCGATTGCTCACTTTGCCGGATACCGAGTTTCAGAAGGGAGACTCAGGGCGATTGATGAACCGTTTTACGATTGATGCCGGTGATGTGACGGATTATGCAACAGAAGTGTTCACGATTATTGTGCGTGAAACTTTTGTGGTGCTTGCCCTGTTAGGCATGCTGTTGTATTTGTCCTGGCAACTCAGTCTGATTATTTTCCTGATTCTCCCTTTTTCTATTATGGTTGCTCGCTATTTCACCAAGCGCCTGCGCCGGATTAACCGCCAAACGATCAATATGAATGCCCAGTTGACGCATGTGGTGAAAGAGGGTATTGAAGGTCAGCGGGTTGTCAAATTGTTTGATGGCTATGAATACGAGCAAGCCCGTTTCTCAGTGGTCAATGCGGCTTTAAGGAAGTTTGCCATGCGAAAGGCGTCAGCCGACGCTGCCATGACACCATTAACGCAGCTCTGTATTTCTTTTGCCGTTTCCGCGGTGATAGCAACCGCTTTATATCAGGGCAATGCCGGCACCTTGACAGTAGGTGCTTTTGTTGCTTTTGTGACGGCTTTGGCACAAATTTTGGATCCCATCAAACGACTGACCAATGTGGCTTCCAAGGCGCAAAAAATGCTCATTGCCGCGGAAAGTGTTTTTTCGCTGATTGATGGTAAAAAAGAAAAAGATCTGGGTAAGCAAGAACTGATAATTAATAATGATGCCGTGATTGAATTCAAGGATGTCTGTTTTCGTTTTCCTGAAGCCGCTCGCGATACCTTGTCTAATATTTCCTTAAAGGTCAAATCGGGTGAAACTATTGCGTTTGTAGGCCGCTCGGGAAGCGGGAAAACCACTCTCGCAAACATGATTCCCCGTTTTGTTGAGCCCGGCTCTGGCCACATTACTATCAATGGTTGCGATATTAATGATATTACCCTGAAAAGCCTGCGGGAAAATTTATCATTGGTCAGTCAAAATGTGGTGCTCTTTGATGGTTCCATTGCGCAGAACGTGGCTTATGGCTCACATCGTAATGCGACTGAATCACAAATAAATCAGGCGATCAAGGCAGCCAACCTGACGGAATTTGTCGAGTCGCTACCCAATGGTTTGCAAACACATATTGGTGAAAATGGCGCATGGCTTTCTGGTGGACAACGGCAACGCCTGGCCATCGCCAGGGCCTTAATTAAAAATGCACCCATTCTTATTCTTGATGAAGCCACTTCTGCGTTAGATAATGAATCTGAACGTCAGGTGCAAGCTTCACTTGATTTACTCATGGAAGGGCGAACCACTTTTGTAATTGCCCACCGTTTATCAACGGTACAAAATGCCGATTGTATTATTGTGCTTGATCAAGGGCAGATTATTGAGTCGGGCAATCATGATGAACTCTTGAAAAAAGGTGGTTTGTACGCCACTTTATATCAAATGCAGTTTCGTGAAGATTAATTGAAAAGCATTGTTTTATACTTCCACACGTTACAGGCAATTAATTTATATTTTTTTACGGTAGATAAATGACAGAAAAAGCACAGCATGAAATTTCTTCATGGGGTTATGAGCACCCCTCGGTAAAGGGCCCTAACGCCTTGATGTTTTTTACCTGGGACTTGTCCAAAACCATTGAAAATGCTTTCAAAAATGCAACAGACGATACACTTGACTATTACCTGGCAGAAGCACAGAAATCCATAGACGAACTTTTGCAAAAATATATTGATATCGAAGCAGACCCGGAAACATTTGATGGCCAGAGCATTATTTTGCGCCTGGAACAAAATGAAGATTCCAAAACGCCCTTGATTGCACTGCAAACTTCACAGCACCTTGAAGACAGGATTATCAAGATGCAGTCCCGGGTCAAGCCCGGGCACGGCTAAGCGGTTTACATCAGGACAATGTCATACATTTCCTGCGTGTATGTATTGTCAACCTCAAGGGTAATGGGTTTGCCTATAAAATCACCCAGTGTGGCCAAATAATGGCTTTCTTCTTCAAGAAACAGGTCAATAATGCTTTGTGAGGCAATCAGGCGGAATTCTTTGGGGTTGAATTGTTTGGCTTCACGCAGGATTTCCCTGAGAATGTTGTAGCAAACCGTGCGGGGTGTTTGCACCGAACCCTTGGCTTCGCAGGTGGGGCAGGGTTCGCATAGTTGGTGGGCCAGCGAGTCCCGTGTACGTTTGCGGGTCATTTCAACCAGTCCTAACTGGGAAAAACCGTTAAGGGTTGTTTTGGTGCGGTCTTTATCAAGCGCCTTTTGCAGTTCGGCCAAGATAGCGTCTTGATGTTCTTTATTATCCATATCGATGAAGTCGATAATAATAATGCCCCCCAGGTTACGCAGGCGCAACTGACGGGCAATGGCAACCGCTGCTTCAAGATTGGTCTTGAAAATGGTATCGTTGAAATTTCGACCGCCAACAAATCCACCAGTATTCACATCTATGCTGGTCAGGGCTTCAGTCTGGTCTATGATCAGGTAGCCACCAGATTTTAGATTCACACGGCGTGAAAGCGCGCTGTTGATTTCATCATCGACATGTGCGGTTTCAAATAACGGACGTTCACCGGCATAATGCTTTATTTTTCCTATAATGGCGGGTGTATAAATAGATGCCCATTTCAGCAGGGCCTGTGTTGTGCTGCGGGAATCAATCTCAATTGACCTTGTATCTGGACCAACCATATCACGGAGTACCCGCTGTGCTAGTGTCAGATCTTCATAAAGCAGGGCTGGCGCTGATTGTTTTTGTACGGTTTCTTTGATCATGGACCAACGCAGATTAAGGTATTCCTGGTCCTTTTTTATTTCTTCATCGGTGGCGCCTTCCGCTTGTGTGCGGACAATGAATCCTCCTTTTTCATTGGGATCCATCAGGGAAATGACCCTTCCTTTCAAGCTATTCCGTTCTTCTTCCGATTCAATTTTTTGTGAAATGCCAATATGCTGTTCATGAGGCAGGTATACCAGCATGCGCCCGGCAATACTGATCTGGTTGGATAGGCGTGCTCCCTTGGTGCCTAATGGGTCTTTGATAACCTGCACCATTAAACTTTGTCCTTCGAACAGCAGCTTTTCTATTTGTGTGTAGGCGATGCCGGTGTTGCGTAAAGAACGGTTTTCACGAAGATCGGCAATATGAATGAATGCGGCTTTCTCCAGCCCAATATCAATAAAGGCGCTTTGCATTCCAGGTAAAACACGTACGACTTTGCCTAGATAAATATTACCAACTTTGCCTCTTTGGCTGGTGCGTTCTAGATGTATTTCCTGGGCGGCACCCAGTTCTATTAGTGCGACGCGGGTTTCAAAAGGCGTGACGTTGATTAATATTTGTTCGCTCATGCTTGTTTTCTCATGGTCTGGCGTATTATTGGAGGTCATATATTCTATATGAGCTTATCATGAGAACATGCTCAAGTTGAAGTATGTTAAAAACTAACATTCAGAACACGTTGTAACCCATAAAGAAAGGATTTTGCGGTGAGTGACTCACAAGATTCAAGTTATATTTCCAATCATATTCGCAAACGAATCGAACTGGCAGGTGCCCGCTATCATGCCAATGACAATATTTCGGAATTTATCAATCCTGGCGAGTTGGATCTGTTGCAGCAGGAAGTGCAGGAAAAAATCAAAGATGTGCTGAGTAGTCTGGTTATTGATACAGAAAGAGATCACAATACCAATGAAACGGCAAAGCGGGTTGCTAAAATGTTTGTCAAAGAAGTGTTTTCAGGCCGTTATCGGCCTATGCCCGAAACCACTGAATTTCCCAATGTGGAAAAATTAAGTGAATTGATTATTGTTGGACCTATTCAGGTCCGCAGTGCTTGCTCACACCATTTGTGTCCCATCATGGGGAAAGTGTGGGTGGGTATCATGCCTAATGAGCAATCTAACTTAATTGGATTGTCCAAATATGCCCGTCTTATCGCCTGGATAATGGAGCGGCCACAAATCCAGGAAGAGGCAATTACACAAATTGCCGATTTGCTGGTCAAGAAAATGAATCCCGATGGTCTGGCGGTAGTCATGGAGGCTGATCATTTCTGCATGCAGTGGCGCGGTGTGAAAGATATTGGCTCAAAAATGATTAATAGTGTCATGCGCGGTTCGTTTTTAAAAGACTCAGACCTCAGGAAAGAATTTTTATCGTTGATGAACGGTAATCGCTGAAGTACGTTGTATTAAAATCAGTCTTGGTTGCTGGGTACTGAGTAAAAAAAGGCAAGATGAAAGGACAGTAGTTTTTTGATGCTTGATCAGCTTGTGCGATTGCTTATGACGTTGCTATTGGCAATTGGGTAAGTGGGGATTCGGTTTTTAGTATAAATATATTTTTGTGGCAATTTGGCACAAGGTAGTTGCCCGTTTGGCGGCTGTCAGGGCAATATACCTGGCCATGAAGTAGCACTTCATTTATCGGTGAATGAAAGATGAAAAAAAAACAGGGGTAAATCTTTGTGTGTAAAAACGCAACAAATCCGTTTTTGGCATATTGGCAATAAAATCAGACAGATAGCTTCAGGCGTGGTTTGCGTCCAGGCAATAAAATGCCCAAACCCTTGCCGGCAATGAAAGCGTCATGCTATAGTTCATTCTTTCGCAGCAAACAGCACTAGGGTTTACCCC
>CAZPNE010000081.1:0-7707 GCA_964588255.1 uncultured Advenella sp.
TTTATGTGATTGTGGTGCATTAAGAACATCTTTCGATTATTTTTATTGCATTGCGGCAAATCGGCTTATTTTTAAAAAAAGCTGTGCTAGGATATAAATATCATGAAGTATTTATCTGTGTCTTTTTATTTCTTTTATTTTAGTTTTTCAAAGCCTTGGGCGGAGAGAAGGACACAGCTTACGCAGTAAAAATAGCCAAATCCCTAAAAAGCCGCCAGAGAACCTGGCGGCTTTTTGTATATATATCGCCATAAACGCAAGCATTCAAAAACCTGGAGTTAACCGTGTCTTACAATACAGATGATTTACGCATTCGAGAAATTAAAGAATTAAGTCCTCCATCCCACCTGATGCGCGAGTTCCCGTGTACCACCAAAATTTCAAATGTGGTTCATGAAACACGTGATGCCGTCCATAAAATCATTCATGGTGAAGATGACCGGATGGTTGTGGTGATTGGCCCCTGTTCAATTCATGACCCCAAAGCTGCGCTCGAATATGTGAAACGCCTGAAAGCGGAGCGGGAGCGCTTTAAAGATGAGCTTGAAATTATCATGCGGGTGTATTTTGAGAAACCACGTACAACCGTTGGCTGGAAAGGTTTGATTAACGATCCTGGGCTTGATGGCAGCTTCAATATCAACAAAGGGTTGCGTCTTGCCCGTCAATTGTTGCTGGCCGTTAATGACGAAGGCGTGCCGGCCGGTTGCGAATTTCTGGATATGATTACACCCCAGTATATTGCCGATCTGGTTTCTTGGGGGGCTATTGGTGCCCGTACCACCGAAAGTCAGGTGCACCGTGAATTGGCGTCCGGCCTTTCCTGCCCCGTTGGTTTCAAGAACGGCACCGATGGCAATATTAAAATCGCCATTGATGCCATCAAGGCGGCTTCTCAATCCCATCATTTCTTGTCGGTAACCAAAGGCGGTCATTCTGCGATTGTATCAACGCTTGGCAATGACGATTGTCACCTGATTTTACGTGGTGGGAAAGCGCCCAACTATGATGCGCAAAGCATTAATGATTCCTCAGAACAACTGGGTAAAGCCGGTCTGTCAGCCAAAATCATGATTGATGCCAGTCATGCCAACAGTAGCAAGAAGCCCGAAAACCAGCCTATGGTCATGGATGACATCGCCCAGCAGATGGAAGCCGGAGACCAGCGTATTTTTGGTGTCATGATTGAAAGCAATTTGGTTGGCGGACGCCAGGATCTGGTTGAAGGTCAGGAGCTGGTGTATGGTCAAAGCATTACCGATGGCTGTATCGATTGGGATACATCAGTCCAGGTGCTGGAGCGACTGGCACAGGCGGTCAAAGTGCGCCGGGCCATTGCTGCGGAAAATGATAACTAAAACTTGCATCGTGAAACAGATACGGGCTTAGTAGCCCTTTGTGGTCCGTATTTGCTTGTGATTTAGCCGGATAACCTGCCGTTATTAGGGTTACTTCGGTGTGTCATCCTTCATACAGATAGGTATACTTGACTGCAACAGCAAGCAGACAAGAAAAGATCTGGAATGAAGGAAAAAGGACATGATGGCACAACAAGAACCGGCAGCAGCATTAAATGGTTTTTCAGAATTAATTGCCGAACTGGAGAGCGTGCTGCCATCTCACTGCATTTTAAGCAGGCCTGAAGAAAAAAAACCATTCGAATGTGATGGCCTGACCCTGTTCAAGGAAATGCCGGCGATTGTCGTTTTACCCGAAAACGAAGCCCAAATTATCCATGTCCTGAAAACCTGCAAGAAACATGCCGTGCCGGTGGTTCCCCGAGGAGCGGGAACCGGGCTGTCGGGCGGGGCAACACCGCACTCACAGGGGGTTTTGCTAGGCGTCTCCAAACTGAATAAAATTCGTCATATAGACCCCGTTGCCGCCACTGCAGTGGTGGAGCCCGGTGTGCGGAATCTGGCGATTTCAGAAGCCGTGGCCCAATATGGCCTGTATTATGCGCCAGACCCTTCCAGTCAGATTGCCTGTTCAATCGGTGGCAACATTGCCGAAAATGCCGGGGGCGTTCATTGCCTTAAATATGGGCTAACCGTGCACAATGTCATGCGTGTCCGCATAATTACCATAGACGGTGACATTGTTGAGCTGGGTTCTGCCGCTCCGGATTCTACCGGTTTGAACCTGCTATCGGTATTTATCGGTTCCGAAGGCATGCTAGGTATTGTTACCGAAGCAACGGTAAAACTGATTCCCAAGCCAGAGGCCGCGACCGTCATTATGGCCAGTTTTGATTCGATCAAGGCTGCTGGTGATGCCGTCAGGGAGATTATCGCGGCGGGCATTATACCTGCCGGCCTGGAAATGATGGACCAGCGGGCCACGCAAATGGTTGAGCCCTTTGTTAAGGCGGGTTATGACCTGAATGCCCAAGCCATTTTACTGTGCGAATCAGATGGTACCCGTCAGGAAGTGGAAGATGAAATCCAACGCATGAAGGCCGTTTTTGAAAAGGCGGGGGCCGTGCGCTTGCAGGTGTCAGCCAATGAGCAAGAACGCCTGCTTTTTTGGGCTGGCCGTAAAAATGCTTTTCCGGCCGCCGGACGTGTGTCTCCTGATTATTACTGCATGGATGGTACCATTCCCCGCAAGCAGATTGCCAACGTATTAACGCAAATGGCCGAGATGGAAAGCAAGTACGGCTTGCGTTGCGCCAATGTGTTTCACGCTGGCGACGGTAACCTGCATCCGCTTATCCTGTTTGATGCGAATAACCCTGATGAAGTTCGCCGTGCCGAGGATTTTGGTGCTGAAATTCTGGAATTGTGCATCAAGGTGGGTGGCACGATTACCGGGGAGCATGGCGTTGGACTTGAAAAAATCAATCAGATGTGTTCCCAGTTTACCCGTGAGGAACTGGATGCTTTCATGGCCATAAAACGTGCCTTTGATCCAGAAGAGTTATTGAACCCGACCAAACAGATTCCTACCCTGAACCGCTGTGCCGAATATGGAAAAATGCATGTTCATGCGGGTCAAATCAAATTTCCTGAATTAGAGCGATTTTAGAATTATGTCATTTGTTTTGAATGAACTCAGTGAGCAGGTGGTTGCTGCCGCTGCCTCGCACAAGCGTGTGCTGGTAAAAGGCAGTGGAAGCAAGGGCTTCTATGGGAATCCATCCTCTATCACGTCTGAAAACATGATCCCGCTGGATGTGACGGCTTATAAAGGGGTGATCGAATACGAGCCTTCAGAACTGGTCATGACGGCTGCTTGCGGCACGACTTTGCAGGAAATAGAAAAACTGTTGGATGAACAGAACCAGATGTTGCCATGGGAACCGCCCCATTTTGGGCCTAAGGCAACCATAGGCGGTGCCATTGCCACCGGGTTGGCTGGTCCAAGACGGATGTCGGCAGGCGCAACCGCTGATTTTGTGCTGGGAACCAGGATGATGAATGCCGAAGGACGCTTGCTGCGCTTTGGCGGGCAGGTCATGAAAAATGTGGCTGGCTATGATGTTTCAAGGCTGTTGGTGGGGTCTTTAGGTATATTCGGGCCATTAATGGAAATATCCTTCAAGGTCTTGCCCAAGCCATTAGGTGAGAAAACACTCAGGCATGCCTGTACGATTAACCAGGCCCTGGAGATTTTCCGTCAGGTACATGCACGTTCCCTGTGTATCAGCGCCAGTTCATGGGTGCCCGAAGATGGGAAAAACGGACATATATATATGCGGCTGTCCGGCTCTGAGGTGGCTGTGTCACAGGCTAAAGCCCAACTGCCAGGCGATGAACTTGGCGATACGGATGCCCGGGCTTTCTGGCTTTCATTGCGAGAGCAATCACACCCGTTTTTCAATGATTCAATGATTTGGCGGGTTGCCGTACCCCCTCTGGCCGGAAAAATGAATGAGGCCATTCCGTTGCTTGAGTGGGGCGGCGGCCAGCGTTGGTTGAGACAGGTCCAGGATACAAGGCATGTCAGGCATAATGCCCAACAACTGGGTGGGCATGCAACCTTGTTTCGTTATTCCGGTCCTGATGCCATTCCTGCTGACGGTGTTTTTCATCCGTACAGGACAAATATTGAGGCGATTACCCGGCGCCTTAAAAATGCACTTGATCCCCGGGGTATCTTCAATCCGGATCGCTTAATTAAAAATCTGTGAGTCAAAAGCATGCAAACTAATTTAGCACAATGGGCCAAGGACAGTCCGGATGGCAAGGTGATTGACGAAATCTTGCGAAAGTGTGTGCACTGCGGATTTTGTCTGGCAACCTGTCCAAGCTACCAGATTCTGGGTGATGAACTGGATAGCCCAAGGGGGCGGATTTACCTGATTAAGGAAATGGTGGAAGGGCAGGCGCCAACCGCCGTTTCGCAAACCTATCTGGATCGATGCCTGACTTGCCATAATTGCGAAACAACCTGCCCATCGGGGGTTGAATATGGAAAGTTGCTTGAGATCGGCCGTGAACTTATTGATGAAAAGGTCAAACGCCGTTTTTCAGATAACCTGAAGCGAAAAATGTTGGCCAAAGGATTGAATTCACCTTTGTTTGGCCTGTCAGTTCGTGCCGGGCGGGTTTTCCGTGCTGTTTTGCCAGAAAGGCTGGCCGGCAAATTGCCAGCGGCCCGTGCGGCGGGCCGGCTTCCTGCCACCGGGCATGTACGCAAGGTTCTGCTTCCAATGGGGTGTGTCCAGCCCGACTTGATGCCCTCGATTGATGCGGCAAGCATTCGGGTGCTGGATGCGGTGGGTATTTCCGCCTACGACTTGAAGGGCAGGGCATGCTGTGGTGCCGTCAATTTTCATCTGGATGAAACCCAGTCTTCCCTGCAGCAGATGCGCCATAATATTGATACTTGGGTCCCATTGCTGAAAACCGGAAAAATAGAGGCTATTGTCATGAATGCATCGGGTTGCGGTGCATTTGTCAAGAAATACCCATTTCATTTGCGGCATGATCCCGTCTATCTGGAAAAAGCGCATTATCTTGTTGAGCACGTCAAGGACCTCGCCGAGATATTGGCGCCTCATGCCACCGGGTTAAGGGAAAAACTTCAACATAAATTGCCGGCTAAGGTGGCTTTTCATCCGCCCTGCACTTTGCAGCACTGGCAGGGATTACGGGCACTTACCGAAAAAATGCTCACCGAATTGGGTTTCACCCTGGCGGTTTTTGGCGAGTCCAATTTGTGTTGTGGTGCCGCTGGCACCTATTCACTGTTGCAACCTGAGATTGCCTTGCCATTGCGTGACCGCAAGCTGGCCGCAATTGGCAGTGCCGGGCAGGTGAATATGATT
This sequence comes from uncultured Advenella sp., assembly GCA_964588255.1. GTDB lineage: Bacteria > Pseudomonadota > Gammaproteobacteria > Burkholderiales > Burkholderiaceae_B > Advenella. Next base: position 5,273 of record CAZPNE010000081.1, read on the forward strand.
ATTACCGCCAACATGGGCTGCATGTCCCATTTGCAAAGCGGCACTTCTACACCGGTCAGGCACTGGATTGAAGTAGTTGATGATGTATTAAGTACTTAAGCCCTAAAATGATGATTCATCACGTAAAATAGCGGGATGAATCAGAAATCATCAAAACCACGCGTTGTTATTGGCATGTCCGGAGGGGTCGACTCCTCGGTAAGTGCCTGGCTGCTCAAGCAGCAGGGCTATGATGTTGTTGGTCTTTTCATGAAAAACTGGGAAGACGATGACGACTCAGAGTATTGTTCATCCCGTCAGGACTGGCTTGACGCAGCCAGCGTCGCCGATCTGGTTGGGGTCGATATAGAAGCGGTCAATTTTTCGGCTGAATATAAAGACCGGGTTTTCTCTGAATTCCTGCGTGAATATTCGGCCGGCCGCACCCCTAACCCCGATGTACTGTGCAATGCCGAAATCAAATTCAAGGCGTTTTTAGACCATGCCATGAAGCTTGGGGCAGAATATATTGCCACCGGGCATTATGCGCGGGTGCGTTCAGTCAACCATAACGGCAATACGCAATTCCAGCTTCTCAAGGGCCTGGATCCGGCCAAAGACCAAAGTTACTTCCTGCACCGCCTGAATCAGGCGCAATTGTCCAAGGCCATCTTTCCCCTGGGAGAGATCGAAAAATCAGAAGTCCGACGTATAGCCCATGAATTGAAGTTGCCCAATGCGGCCAAAAAAGATTCTACCGGTATCTGTTTTATCGGAGAGCGTCCTTTTCGTGAGTTTCTGAACCGTTATTTGCCCACCCAGCCTGGCCCTATTCTTACCGATGATGGCCAGGAAATAGGCAAGCACTATGGCCTTGCCTTCTATACGCTTGGGCAACGCAAGGGTCTGGGTATTGGCGGCGTCAAGGGGCGTCAGCAGGCGGATGGCACGGCTGACGCCTGGTATGTGGCCCGTAAGGATCTGGCCAATAATATTCTTTATGTCGTTGCTGGACATGACCATCCCTGGCTGCTGTCATCCGAGCTGCATGCCGAAGATCTTAGCTGGGTAGCTGGCCATGCACCTGAACTGGGGGTGTACGGTGCCAAGACCCGTTACCGCCAGGCAGATGCCAGTTGCCGCCTTGTTACCGGCAACCATGAACGCATGAGCTTATCGTTTGAACAGCCACAATGGGCAGTTACCCCCGGGCAATCCGCCGTTCTTTATGAGGGTGATGTCTGTCTTGGTGGCGGCATAATTTATTAATTTCTTTATTATTATCTTTTCTTAACTATGAAAATTGCAGATCAACTCAGTACGCTTAATGCCTTGTCTCCGTTAGACGGCCGTTATGCCTCACGTGGCAATGCCTTGCGTGAATATCTGTCCGAAGCCGGCTTTATGGCTCACCGTGTCGAAGTCGAGGTCTCCTGGCTAATTGCCCTGTCAGATGCCGGCTTGCCAGAACTGGCGCCTTTTTCGGCACAGGCCAGACAAAAACTGGGCAGTCTGGTTGAAAACTTTACCGAAGCTGATGCCGAGCGTATTAAAGAAATTGAACGGATAACCAACCATGACGTCAAGGCGGTTGAGTATTTCCTGAAAGAAAAAGTGGCGGGTGACGAAGAGCTGGCCAAGGCGGCTGAATTTATTCACTTTGCCTGTACCTCTGAAGATATCAACAATACTTCACATGCCCTGATGCTTAGCCGAGTACGTAACAATGTTGTATTGCCACGTCTTAACGATGTGCTGGCTGAACTGGTTCGCTATGCCAATCTGTTTGCCGACCAACCCTTGCTGTCCAGGACACACGGCCAGCCAGCCAGCCCAACCACCATGGGCAAAGAGTTTGCCAACGTTGCCGCCCGCCTGAAGAATGCGATCGCTGCGGTAGCTGCTGTAGAGCCGCTGGCAAAACTCAATGGCGCAACAGGCAATTACAACGCTCATTTATCAGCCTATCCTGACATCAATTGGCCGGCGCTTAGCAAGGGCCTCCTGAACAAACTGGGCCTGACCCAAAACGAGCACACCATACAGATTGAGCCGCATGATTGGATGTCAGCCCTGTTTGATGCCATTGGTCGCGCCAACACGATTATCCTTGACCTGAATCGTGATATTTGGGGTTACATTGCTTTGGGCTACTTCAAGCAACGCCTTAAAGAGGGTGAAGTGGGTTCTTCAACCATGCCACATAAAGTAAACCCCATCGATTTTGAAAACTCTGAAGGTAATATTGGCCTGGCCAATGCCGTGTTGCGTCATCTGTCAGAAAAACTGCCTGTTTCTCGCTGGCAGCGTGATCTGACCGATTCTACCGTTTTGCGTAATCTGGGTGTTGCCCTGGGTTATTGCATGGTGGCATGGGATTCATGCCTGAAAGGCCTGGGCAAACTGGAAATTAATACAGGCGTCATTGATGCCGATATTGATGCCTGCTGGGAAGT
>CAZPNE010000082.1:0-7686 GCA_964588255.1 uncultured Advenella sp.
ACTGGCCGGGAATAAACTTGAACAATGCGTCATCTTCCTGACGCGGTTTTAATGTGACAACAACGGCATCACGGGTGTCGTGATGCACATCCAGAACTTGCAAAGGGTGAAAGCGTGTCATGAGCTCCTCCGCTAATGATTAAATACATTTAAAATAATCAAATGGTTCCAGACAATCCTGGCAGCGATAATTGGCTTTGCAAGGTGTGGAACCAAACTGACTGACTCGTGTGGTGTGACGGGAGCCACAGCGCGGGCAGGCAACCGTAAGGTTGTTTTCTGTCCGCAACCAGATACGGGTACCCGTATCGGTGCTTTCCTGTGTAACCGGCGGCGCAATACCGTAATCGCGCAACTTTTCCCGCCCCTGCTCACTGATCCAGTCAGTACTCCAGGGAGGAGACAGCTGGCGTTCCAGACGCAGGTTTTCTATGCCATGCGAACGTAAGGCCGCTTCAATATCCGCGTTTATGACTGAGGTGGCCGGACAACCTGAATAAGTGGGTGTTACCACAACCACCAGTGTTTCACCCTCGTAATACAGCTCGCGGATAATGCCCAGATCCACCAATGAAATAACTGGAATTTCCGGATCTGGCACGGCGTCCAGCCATTGCCAGACCTGTTCCAGCTCTGGTCGGGATAAAGTATTCATGCTTATCACCATGCACAGCCCGGGTAGGCGCGCTGCAAGAATTGCATTTGCGCCAGAAGGTGTCCCAGGTACTCGGTATGCCGACCCTGTTTGCCACCTTTATGCATGAAAGGATTATCAGGTAAAGTAAGGGTGGCCTGCTGCATGACTTCCTGCACACATGCCAGCCAGTCATCACGCAAACTTTCCGGCAAGGGGGCGATACCGGCCTTGGCCAACGCAATGTCATGCTCGTCACCCATAAACATTTCCCCTGTATAGGCCCACAAATCATCAAGCGCCGCCTGCATGCGGGTATGGCTTTCAGGAGTGCCATCACCCAGGCGGATGAGCAAATCACTGCTTCGTTCAAGATGATAATTCACCTCTTTAATCGCTTTGGCGGCAATTTCGGCAACGCTGGCATTGGTTGACTTCATCAAGGCCTGTAATTGCAGAAAATGCCAGGCATCAAATAAAAACTGCCTGACGATAGTATGGGCATAATCACCATTGGGCTGCTCTGCCAAAAGCAAATTACGAAATTGCGCACAGTCCCGTAAATAGGCCAGTTGATCGGCCGTTTTTCCCTCGGCCTCAAGCTCTGCCGCCATCCCCAGCCAAAATTGGGTTTGACCGATAAAATCCAGGGCAATATTGGCCATGGCAATATCTTCTTCCAGGACCGGTGCGTGACCGCACCATTCTGAAATACGGTGTCCCAGCACCAAGGTGCTGTCGCCCATTCTCAATAGCATCTGCTGCAAGGCCGTTGAAGTATCTGAATGTGCTGTTTTCATTACATACTCCCCACTTCCTTGGGAATTTTAAAAAAAGTAGGGTGTCGGTAAACCTTGGAATTTGAAGGTTCAAACAAGGGACCACGTTTGGATGGTGCGCTGGCCACCACTTCTTCAGACCTGACAGCCCAAATGCTGACCCCTTCATTGCGGCGGGTATATACATCACGGGCATTATTAATGGCCATTTCTGCATCAGGCGCATGCAGGCTGCCCACATGACGATGACTTAAACCATGCTGACCACGAATAAATATTTCCCATAAAGGCCATTCTTGAGACATGATATGTCCTCCTTTTCTCATTGATTGTGACTAAATATCCAAATTTGACCCGCTTTGCAAAGCGGTCTTTGCCCATTACCGTTTTAGACAGCCTGTTTACGCAAAGGCAATTTTTTCGCATAAGCCGCCAGGCCTTCGCGAAACCACTCCCCATCTTTCCAGGCATTGATCCGGGCTGCCATGCGGTCTTTATTACAAGGACCATTACCGGCAATCACGTCAAAAAACTCATTCCAGTCGGGTTGGGTAAAATCATAGGAACCGCGTTCTTCGTTCCACACCAGATTCTCGTCAGGAATGGTCAGACCCAGATATTCCGCCTGAGGCACAGTCTGATCCACAAACTTCTGACGCAATTCATCGTTCGTATTAATCTTGATTTTCCAGGCCATGGACTGCTCTGAATGCACCGAATCTTTATCAGACGGGCCAAACATCATCAATGCCGGATACCAGAACCGGTTCATGGCATCTTGAGCCATTGCTTTTTGCTCGGGACTGCCCTGGCACATTTTGATAAGCAGGTCATAACCCTGACGCTGGTGAAAGCTTTCTTCCTTGCAGATACGGATCATCGCGCGACTGTAAGGACCATAAGACGTACGCTGCAAAGCCACCTGGTTCATAATGGCGGCACCATCCACCAGCCAGCCCACGGCACCAATATCCGCCCAGTTCAGGGTCGGATAATTGAAAATAGACGAGTATTTCATTTTTCCGGCATGCAGCAGTTCTGTCATTTCATCCCGGCTGATACCCAATGTTTCGGCCGCGCTATACAGATACAGGCCATGACCGGCCTCATCCTGGACCTTGGCCAGCAAAATTGCCTTGCGTTCCAGCGTGGGGGCACGGGTAATCCAGTTCCCTTCCGGTAATTGCCCCACCACCTCTGAATGGGCATGCTGGCCAATCTGGCGGATCAGCGTTTTACGATAACCCTCTGGCATCCAGTCTTTGGGCTCTATTTTTTCCCCTTTTTCAATACGTGCCATAAAGGTTTTTTCTTCCTCGGACATTTCTCCGATTGCACGTACACGATCACTACCCGTATCAATTACCTGTGCATACATAAATTTCACCTCTGCTTTAAACGCTACACCCTAAATTAACAAACCGACCGGACGGTCACTTATAAGGCTATATTAAGCCATTCAAAACATTACAATTCAATAAGTATTTACCATTAAAATGTAATGTTTGAAGATAAAAAAAATCAATCCAGTTGCGACAAACACACCAAGCGCTGCTGCAAAGATTGCCCCTGCTCGATTAAAACGCCATTGTTATCAACAAACTTACCGGACACATAAGCATCTGCCTTATTGGACAATGTCAGATACAAGCGGGCAAACAAAGATCTGGCCATATGCCCTTCCCAGTTTTCCGGCAAAGCTTCGCGGGGCAAATGGGGAGCCCGCAATGCAACATAACGATATTGGTGCACCATTAATAAACGAAGAGTTAGCGCTTCCTCATCGCCCAGTTTTCCCAACAGGCCCTCTACCGGCTGAAAATTCCTGATAAACGTCCGGTAGGCTTCGGCATAAACAGCCAGATCCCAGTGAGCTGCCGCAAAACTGCGCATTTGGTCTTGCCCTTGAATGACCCCGGCTTTCCAAACAAGCGCTTCGGGTGACAAAGGCACGTCATCGGGACCAAAGGCCAGCCTGGGATTCAAGGCCGCATAACCCAGTCTTTTCAGGCCGCGCATTGACACATCCGCATTTTCTCCATCCAAATAAACCAGATGCCATTGCTGGGCAACCCGGGAGGCATACAGCACCCTGGCCGCATAAGCAAATTCGGCTCGAGCGGCAGGCGTAAGACGATAAAAACTGCGCCGCCCGATACGCTCGCCAGTCAGCTGCCCGGCAGCCACCAGGCGCGACACGGCCGTACGCACCAGATTTTCACTGATGCCTGCCATGGCACAGGTTTCTATGACATTGCCCATCCACAATACGCCCCCGCGCGGCTCCACCACATCTCCATACAGCGTGACAATAAACGCAGCCGCCTTCAGCGGGACGGCATGCAACAATTGCCTGGTCAGCATATCAACTTCATTGACAGAACGGGAAACAGATTTGGACATTAAATATTTACACCAATAAAAACCAGAAACTCAAAATGTACCAGCTTTTGCCACCGATTACTGGCAGCAATATGTTTTCAGACCGGTTTTCAAGTATGCCTCACACCGTTTTCTTCCTGCATTCAGGCATGAGGCACGGCTTATTTACAAGCCCAAATACGCCGAACGGATACGGGGGTCGACAATCAACGCCTGCGCCTCTCCTGACAGTGTGATGTGCCCGGTTTCCATGACATAACCACGATCGGCAATCGACAAAGCACCAAAGGCATTCTGTTCAACCAGCAAGACCGTGACATCCAGGCTTTTCAGGTTTTTGACCACATCAAAAATCTGCGCCACCAGAATGGGTGCCAGCCCCATGCTGGGCTCATCAAGCAACAGGCATGACGGCCGGCTTAACAAAGCCCTGGCAATAGCCAGCATCTGTTGCTGCCCACCCGACAAACCGCCTGCCGGCAGGTTACGTTTTTCCCGTAATATGGGAAACATGTTAAAGGCATCCTCCATATCACGATCCACCTTGTCATCCGTGTACAGGTAAGCCCCCAGACGCAGGTTTTCCTCAACACTCAGGCTGGTGAAAATCTGCCGGCCTTCAGGCACCTGTGCCAGGCCGTGTTTGACTCGACGATAAGCAGGTACGGTATTGAAACTTTCCCCCCGAAAAACAATATTGCCGTCCTGTATGGGCTGGATGCCTGACAGACAGTGCAATAATGTTGTTTTGCCCGCTCCATTGGCGCCAATCACCACCACAATTTCTCCAGCACTGATCTCCAGACTCACGCCATGTAACACTTCTATCCGCCCATAACTTGAGCGTAACTGACTAACACTCAGCATAACGTGTTGCCTCCTCTGTAGCGGCTACCCCCAGATAAGCCTCGATAACCCGCGGATGACTGACGACCTCGGCGGGTGTGCCTTCCGCAATTTTCTCACCATGATCCAGCACGACAATATGATTGGAAATACGCATCACCATTTTCATATCGTGCTCAACCAGTAAAATGGCGGTTCCGCTCTTGGCCACTTGCGCCACCAGTTTTTCAATTTCTTCGGTTTCCACCGCATTGCAGCCGGCAGCCGGTTCATCCAGAAGTAAAAGCTGCGGTTGCAAAGCCAGCGCCCTGGCAATTTCCAGGCGCTTTAATGCACCATAAGACAGGGAGCCGGCTTCAAAACCGGCCGCCCGCTCAAGCCCCACCGTTTTAAGCAGCTCCATCGACTGTTCTTCTGAACGCTTCATACGACGCCGTGCAGACGGCAAGCCCAGCAAATCCGCCAATAACGACCCATTTTCCTGCAGGTGGAATCCTGTCGCGACATTTTCCAGTACGGTCATTGCTGAAAATATCTGCAGGTTCTGAAACGTCCTGGACAGGCCACGACGGGCCAGCAAATGTGCGGGCATCCCCGTCACCAGCTCTCCCGCCAGGCGAACTTCACCCTGTTGTGGACTATAAACCCCCGACAACATATTGAATAAAGTGGTCTTACCTGCGCCATTGGGTCCGATGACCGAAACAATCTGTCCCTTATCAATCGAAAAGCTGACATCCTGCACAGCCCGCACGCCACCAAATGAAATGCTCACTCCTTTTACGTCAAGCAGACTCATCAACCTCTCCCCCGTACCATACGTACCAGACTGGGTAACACGCCACCGCGCAGAAAAATCATCACCAGCATCATGATCAAGCCCAGAACAATCTGTTCATATTCCTGTAAAAAGGTCAGTATCTGTGGCAATGCCGTCAACAGGGTCGCTCCCAGAATCGCCCCGACCACTGACGCCGCGCCACCCAGTACCGCCATGGTAACGATTTCAACCGAATGCATGAAACCCGCCACATCGGGGGTGACAAAGCGGTTTTGCATGGCCAGTAAAGAACCGGCGATCGATGCATAAACGGCGGAAATAACAAAGCCGCGCAATTTGAACCGGGCCACATCGATACCAACAGTACGTGCCGCCACCTCTGAACCATGCAAGGCATGCAAGGCACGACCGGTCGCGCTATGCTTTAAGTTCAGGGCTATCCAGACGCCGATCAGCAGAACAAACCCATTGAAGGCATACCAGAACTCGGCATTGTTGAGCGAGATTCCCCAGCTTTTGAGCAAAGCCCTGATCCCGGGATCGGCAACCACCATGCCATCAGGTCCTCCGGTGAGCCAGGCCTCGTTGTTCAGCACCATAAAGATCAGCATGCCAAATCCCAATGTGGCGACAGACAGGTAGTAACCCCGCAGTCGCAGGATGGGCCGCCCCACCACCCAGGCCACAACACCGGAAACAACGGCCCCCAGAACGGAAGCGGTTAACACCGAAACATTGAAATGAACCGGGGCCAGGGCACAGGCATAGGCCCCTATCCCGATAAAGCCGGCATGTCCCAGGCTGATCTGCCCGACATACCCCGTCAGGATCACAATACTGATCACCGACAGACTATTGACAAACACCAGGGAGCCTATGCGCAAATAATAAGAGGAAGGGAAAAACAAAGGGGCCAGCGCAATCAACGCCAGCAATACCAGCAAGGTTACCTGTTTGGAAGAAAGTCTTTTCATTGCTTAAACCCTCTCGGCAACTTTACGGCCAAACATACCCTGGGGCATGAAAAACAGCACCGCCAGAATCACCACAAATGCAGCAGCGTCCTTATACTGCGAACTGAGATAGCCCGCTGTCAAGGCCTCAAGCAAACCCAGCACCAGGCCGCCTGCCAGGGCGCCTTTGGGATTTCCCATGCCGCCAAGCATGGCTGCGGCAAAACCTTTCAGCGCCATCGTCATGCCAATGTCGTAACTTGTCAGGGTAATGGGTGTAATCAATATCCCGGCCAGGGCACCAATGGCGGCAGATAAGGCAAAGGACAAGGCCATGATATAACGTGTATTAATTCCCACCAGCAAAGCGGCGATACGGTTATTGGCGGTTGCCAGCACTGCCCGCCCCGTTAACGTCCGGGTAAAAAACAGCCATAACGCCACAAACACCAGCAATGCCCCGGCAATCACCCATAAACTCTGTGGCAGAATGGTCGCCCCCAGTACATGAATGGGATCATCGCCAGAAAAAGCGGGAAAGCGATGGAGCTCTTTATCCAGCAATATCTGCGTTAACCCGCGAATAAAAATAGATGCTCCAATCGTAATAATAATCAGGCTGGCCACGGGTGCACCACGGGCCGGCTCAATGGCCAGCTTGTTTAAAAGTATGCCAATAACTGCCGTTAGCACAATAGCCAGGGTTGCCGCCAATAACAAGGGGGCACCGGCCGCATAGGCAGAGGCCGTAATCATGCCGCCCAGCATGACAAACTCACCTTGGGCAAAGTTGGCCACGTCCGACGCGTTATAAATAATGGTAAAACCCAGGGCCACCAGCGCATAGACGGCGCCAACGGTTAGCCCGGACAGCAAAAACTGCATGAACTCAGACATGTACGTCTCCGGAATTTCATCTGATCGTAATGATGAATGGAGGCATGCGCCTCCACAAAAATGGCGTTACTCGATGAGCTTCCATTTACCATCCTGGATTTCCAGCATCCGGAAAGCACTAAGATCCAAACCCAGATGATCTGCAGCCGACATGGTATAAGTACCGGTGGTGCCTACCAGACCCTTTGTGTTTTCCAACGCATCCCGAATGGCGGCAGGTTCTGCTTTTCCGGCACGCTCTATGGCATCCACCACCAGATATAAGGCATCATGCGCATATCCGCCAAAGGTGGAAACCGGCTTGCCAGCCATGCTTTCGTATTGTTGTTTATAGCGCAAGGCCACTTCCCGCTGCGGATCGTCTTCTGCCAGCAACTCGGCAACCAATAAGGGGGTTCCCGGCAAACGCACGCC
>CAZPNE010000083.1:0-7534 GCA_964588255.1 uncultured Advenella sp.
GTTGCTCGTGAGCGCCTTAGATAGGACTGAAACATTCCTGCATCCTTTTGAATATGACCTAGTATCAAAGACCCAAAAATTCGAAAGGTTTGGATTCTTCGAATTTATCATTGACCACACCTGAGAAAAGATTAGCCTGATTGGGACCCAAATCCAGTTTTTTGACTTTGCCTGTTTTTTCAGAAAAATCAATGTCATTGAGCTCAACCCAGAAAACGTTGGGTGTCAGCGCGCTTTCAAAAAAGTACAACATACGCTTCTGGTCAGCCACGGTACGCCAGCGGGTTGATGAAATATTGGGTTGATCTGGGGTACTGATACCAAAAGGTACGGACACGTTGCGAATCACGCTGAACACGCTGGCAATGGTCTTGCGTGCGTCTTGGTCACGAGGAATGGCATTCACATAGAATGCGGCACGCGTAAAGCGGTCCGCGGCACGGTTGGTGCCTGGCAGCATGACGGTACCACCAATCTCGGTCCAATACGAATGCAAGGCAAGCTGGCGCTCAAACGTTGGTGAGTTGGTCAGAACCTGATATTCACGACTGTGATGAATCACCGCCTGGCCATCAATATATTCCACAATGGCACTATCACCACTGGCGTCGGAGATGGCCAAATGTAGCGTGGCCAGCCTGTTTTGTCCTGGTACGTCGCGTGAGACGATTGTGTAAGGCTGCTTGCGCAGTGCGTCAACCGCCTCTTGGACCGTTGCAAAGTTATCCAGAATATATTGTCCCCAGGCAGCAATACTCAGACCCGGTGCGGAGCCTTCCTTAAACTCAGGGTAACTGGACTCAACCAGCCACAGCAGGTTGGCAACCAGTCCGGCTTCATTCATGCCGTCTGTGGTTGAAATATCATAACCCGATGAAATCACGCTGCCATATTTTGAAGTCCAGCGAAGAGAGTTCTCACCGGCCTGGCCATTTCTTTCCATGCCCCGGGGGAAAACCCACAAATTGGTTTCCACATCAACGCTCCAGTCCATTGAGCGGGCGGTAAGGATCTGATTATCAACGCCATGATAGACTAATCGGGTGCAAGCCAATGCTGTGGTGCCCGCGAGCATGGTTGCTACAAGCGCTGTTGCGGCGGTTTTTCGTAAAACGTTGGTGAATAAAGACATGCTCACTATCCTTTGAATAAAGAGGGAGTAAATCTGTTGGTACGGACAGTTTTCAACGCGCTTAAATTGTATCATTCTTTTACTGTAATTTTTGATATATGTCAATGTGAATTGACAACCGATCTGACTTTTTGGCGTTAAAAATACAGGGATTTTTACGGCTGGATGTTATTCAACGGCATAAAAAAAAGCCCCTGCTTTCATAGGAAAGCAAAGGCTTTTTTCAGTACCGCCACCAAGCAGTATAAGTATTCATTTGGTGCTCCGACAACATCCATACTGTTGCCTGAAAGCCTCATTAATAAAGGATTTACGTTTTTCATAAATCAAATGTACCCCCAAATGTACCCCCAATTTTATTTTCGTCTCCCTTTTAGGGGCTAAAGAAACCCTCCAGCGAAACGAGAATAACCCTAGCATTTCTTAGTATGCCACCCCCAACCTTTCGCCCATCTTAAACTCATGTTTTATCAGGTTTGCAATACAAGTTTTTACAAGTAGCAACCTCAACATTTATCAACATGCAAGCCGGGCTTCAAGTCAGGTTTTGTCAGGTTGTTGGGGCAGTACTTACCAGCACACAAACCATACCCAAACCCATTACTATTCCTTACCGTGGCCTTGTTGTGTCCTACTTATGTCCTTGCCGTAATCTTGCCGTTATCCAGCCATAACATTTGATCGGGTTTTGATTCCCCCAGGCATAAAAAAACCGGGTTGCCCCGGCTCTATCCTGTTATGTGCTTACCATCGTTCTGGGTCTGGTTCCCCCTGTATGGCCTTTCGTTTCCTGTTCACATGGTAGGCAGTCAATACCCCATGAGCCACCATATCCAGCACCGGCCTTGCCCCGTCTTTGGCTTCCCATACTTTGGGGGTCAGGGAACCGGATAACGCCACGGCATCACCGTCTTGCAAAGCCAGCAACTGGGTACACGTCTTTTCATTAAAGCAGATCACATTAATAAATATGGTGTCCTGATCTGTCGTTACCCTTACCTTGGCTGTGGCATACATCCCGTTTTTACCCTGTCCTTGTTTGGGCTGTCCAAATACCTTGCCTGTTATCAATCCATCAATCATTTTCAAACCTCTTACATCTGAATAGCTCTGTTATCCGAAAACCGCCAATGGCTGAATGACCCACCGTACACCTGCCATATTCTTGGTGTTTGCATTCAGCACATGAGCGCCTGTCGTCCTGTTCCCGGTCTCTGGTGACTAAGCGACGGGCAATACCCTGCGCCACTTCAAAACCCACACCTTTACTAATAAACCTCTGAAGCCTTTCCTTTGCCCTGGCTGCTTCGATATCAGTAAAGTCATTGCCTTGTATGGCTGGTGCTTCTGTGGGCTTTTCCCCCATTGGGGGTAAATTGGTTTCTGGCTCCTGCCTGTCCAGCAATTCCATGAACTTAAATCTGGGTTTCATACCCTGCCCCCTTTAAATTCAGTGGCAACAGTGGCAACAGTGGCAACAGCCGCATAAACAAAGGCTTTCCAGCGTTGCCACTTGATTTATGGCAGTGGCAACAGTGGCAACAAAACAGATTTTTACTCATTGGCCACCTTTTCAATGGCTTCAGTGTCCAGATGGTACAGCCTTGCCGTGCCATTGCTTAACCGTGTATTTTTGTTATATCTGCCAGAATCATTAACCACGAAAGCCCCAATACTTGCCAGCGCCTTGGTGACTTGCTTTACCCCCCTGCCTGCCGCTTCTTCCAGCCCACCGCTGGTAAACATATAAATGGTTTTGTCGCCATCAATGCGTTTCCAGCCTGCCCGGTTAATAACTGTCCGGTCCTCCCCCTCAACCAATTCAAACCGTGCGCCCCCATGCGCATCAATAAAGTTCAATATGCCTTTGAATACGGCAATATCTTCAGCATTGCGGCCATGGGTGCCACGCTGTTCAAGCCATACCTTAAAACCATGCTTGGCGGCTTGTGTGGCTTGCCCTGTTTCCCATGTCAATATCTTGGCCTCTATCGCCAGCTCGCCAGCCAGTGCGCATAAGGCGAACAATTGGGCCGCCCGTCTTTCTTGGTCTCCCGTTTCATCTGTGGTCAGGGCATTGGTGATTTCATTCACCATGTCGGAATAGTCCGGTTCTTCATCTTGTGAAAGCGCCACCAGATAGCGAACAAAGGCTTTCCCGGCATGGCCGTAATGCTGATTACTGGCCGCCTTGATATGTTGGGCAAATAAGGCCGGGCTGCTAGTATCGTGAATGTCGTTAAAAAAGCCATACTGCCCGCCTGTTGCGAATATGTCCAGCAACCTTACCCCTTGCCCTGGCATGTGTTTGATATGCTCTCTTGCCAGTGCGTCAGGAATGGAATATTCACCATTGCTGATACAAAACACCCGCCACCGGGCAATATTCCGGGCATCCCCCCTTTCATTGGCCCGCCCCCGGCCTGCTCCATTCAGCAAGGCATAAACGGCATTATCAAGGTCACGGGGTTTGCAATTATGGATTTCATCCAGCCCTAACATGGTGTCGGTATGCAGTCGGGCGGAACCTTCCAGCGCATTGGCAGTAGCGTTCCATGTCTGGTAAAAGGTATCGCCTTTGCCCCAAACGCTGGCCGCTGCTTCCAGTGCTGTGCTCTTGCCTTTGGAACTGGCACCATAAAAATGAAGGCCGCCCCCTTTATTGCCAATCCGTTTTAACAAAGGACCGGCCAGCGCCCCGCATATCGCCAATTGCAATAATGGGTTGCCAATGGCCTGATCTGAAATACTCTGCTGCCAGCCTTCCAGAGTACCCGCGCTACTGTACGCTGCTATCCGCTCCCGCGATTGAAACCATACATCACCAGAACCAATTACTTCATCAGGCAAAACAAAGTCATTGCCATGCCAGCCGGTAGCATGGGCCGCTTCCATGTAGCGGTTGGGGTGTTGGGTATTGATATAGGCATTAATCCGCCTTCTGTTGTTGAAGTCAATGTAAAGCCCCTCATTGCCCAGGACCCGGATTAAATCCCCGCTTTGGTCATTCAGCACCATGTCCATGGGAACGTTAAGGCGCTTCTCCCCTGATCTGTCCTTTGGCTTGAATGCAAGCAGCTTCCCGAAGTTCTGCCCGCCCGCGTCTTTGGTGTCTGCAATGATTTTCAGGACACCACACAAATAATCATCAACCGGGTTTTGTGATTCGCCCTCTTTGGCCTTGGTCAGGTAGTGGTGATACACGCCTTCGCGGTATTTGCGGGTGCCACGCATGAAGGGATTTTCGTAAACCCGATAGCAGGGCCTTTCTTCCAATGCCGGGAATGGATCCACCAATTGGATTTGTTTATCAATACTCATACTGGTTAAGTTTTCTGTTTCTACTGTGTTCATACGCCCGCCCTTCTAGCCAATAGTTCATCATTCCAGTCCCCCACGCTGTCAGGAATTACCAAACCAGCAGAAAACCCTTCCCTGATAAGCCGCTTGCCACAATCATCAGCCGCCTTTTGCCCAACGCCTGATTTGTCGTTATCGGCCAGCAGGTAAACACGCTGGACTTCCGGGGGCGGGGTGAAACTTTTTAAACCATGAGCGGATACAGCAGCCCATACAGGAACACCAAACAGGCAGGAAGCAGATAAAGCGGTTTCTATACCCTCGGCCACACCTAATATCACGTCACCCTGTTTATTCAGCACCGGTTCACCCAGCTTGATGCTGGCTCCTGCCATGCTGCCAGCCGAAGCGCATAGCTTTTTGACTATCGGCACATCAGCCTTTTTGCCGTCAGGGGTCAGGTAGGTACGATGAAGATTAACCAGCCTGCCCGCGGCATCCGTTACCTTGGCAATCATGGCCGGGTAATACCCCAGCATTTTCGCCCCATCCCAATAAGGTAGTCGGTCATGCTGCATCAGGGCGGTTGTGTTGGGTAGCGGCACCCCGCGGCCATTCAGGTATTGCGCCACGGCACCGCCGGGCTGTATTGGTTTACATTCCTGTAAAAGGATTTCCAGCCGTTCAGCATTTGCCTGATACTGCCGTTCCTGTTCTGCCAATCGTTCAGCCTTGGCCTGTCTGGTCAGTGCCTCAATGGTTTGGCGGTCAGTCAATGACACATCACCACCAGCCACCCAAACCCCTTTATGTCCGGTACGCCAATCGCCAAAGGTAGCCACGATAACAGCACCATCAAACACGCGATACCAGCCGGAACGCTTCTGGCCTTTATCCTCGGTGGTTTTGCACCTTACCAGCCTGCCGCACTCGATGCGCTCAACGACTAAACCAGCAGCAAGCAGGGCATTTTCAAGGTCGGTTAATTGTTGAATATTCATCTGCTGTGCTCCTCATGAATCGCGCGTTTCAGCATCTTTGCCTGCTGGCGAATGGCATATAAATAATTTTGTTGGACGTCATCGGAATAACGGGAAAATGTTTCTGCCCCGTCACCAGTGATAACGGTCAGCATGGTTTCTATATTTTCCGCAAGCTGCTCAATCAAGTCATAGAACTGTTCTTTGGGTAATGTATTGAGTGGAATATTTTCAATCATGACTTACCCCCTGCAATAAACAGGCCAATTTCCTTGGCAAACGCATTGTTAAAGGCTTCTTTGCGGTATGCGTAATCATGGAAAAATTCCCCGCATGTCAAAACATTAAAACGGTTGTCCCTGAAGTCGCATAACGTTGCTACTGGCGATTGACACCATAGGCGGGCAGCATGTCTGGCCGCATCTTCAACGGTTGGGTAGTGCTTGAATTGAATAAGATTATTCATTTTGCACCCCCTGCCTTGGCTGCTTCAATGGCAACTTCAAGATCACTGGAAACCCTGAATAATTCACCAGCATGACGTTCTGCGTGCTCAATCATGTGATTGCATAGGGTCAGATAATTGATATACCCCGTATCACTATCAAGGCCCATTCGTTCAGAAAGTGCGATAGCGGCTATCTGGCTTTGAAGTGTGAAAGCGAAGGTTATGCTGTCGTTAAGTGCTTTTAACGCCTGTGCCAAATGCTCGGCATCAGTCGGGTTCTGTGTGGAAAGTGTGGGGGTGTAGGCGTGCGTAGATTTAGCCATGGTATGGCCTCCTTTGAGTATGGGTATCCCGCTTCCCTATCGCCAAATAGGGCGGGCGGACAATTAACGGGGTTGGCGAGCCGGCCTCAAAGGACACCGGCATACCCGAAGGTATCCCCGCTAACGTCCGCCCATAGAAAAAGGTGTGCGCAAGCGTACGGACGTAAAAAAACCGCCAAATGGGGGCGGTACATCCGCCTTTGAGTAGTTTCCAGTCGCCAAACCGGGTGCCTGTTGTTTCAGGCACGGGGTTAGTATAAATCAAAATGGGGTTTTGTGTCATGCTCGCCCCCTTATCCAGTCCAAAACAAAAAACAAGGCAATCATTAGTTCACTCATGGCCTGCCCCTTTGTTGCCAATCAGTGCCTGGCTGGACTGTGGACCTTGTTCATTACCGGCAACATCCAATGCTTGTTTAAAGCCGTACAATGCCTGTTTTGCACTCTCATAGCCATCTTTATGGTTGCTCGCGCTTGTCATAGCGTTGCTGGCGATCAATTGGGCTATTGCAAGCGCTGATTTACTGGGGAATGTCAGCTTATGCCTGTTGCCCGATTTAACGCCTATCGCCTGATTAATGGCCTTGTTCACATTCATGTGAATGAAGCGTTCATTACTGGAACCACCCGCAATCCGTGCAATCGCATCATGCAACCGGTGATAAGTCGGCAGGTATTCGGTCTGGTGAATGTTTAGGGCGTGTCGGGCTTCCTTGAATGCCAATACCAATTTCAATTTCAGATTTACCACCCGTTCACTATTCCGCGAAAGGTTGAGCAGGAAATAACATTGATCTTCATTCAGTAAGACATAGGTCAACTGGGTACCGCCTCCTTGTTCACGCTCACCACAAGCTTTTTTAAATGTCATGTGGCCCAACGCTTTGATGTGGTTTTTGTATCTATCAACAAGCGCCATGATGGTTTTGTGCTGTCTGCCCAAATGCTTTGCAATCAGACGACTGTCAATACGCGGTTCATCTTTACCGGTAACGGTGATAGAATGATCTTGGTTTTTAGCGCTCTCATTGCTTTTTGTGATGGGGGCGTTTTTCATTGTTCGCCCTCCTGATAGGTAATTTCCTTGATAATACTGGCGGCTGCTTCAACCAGTTCAAGCAGGCCATAAGCGCCCATTGGAATGGATACGGTTTGGCCGTCATCAGCATTGAAAACGGTCAATTCTTGTGTTTGGGGGTCGAAAAGAATACCGTGGCCGTCGGGGTGAGTGTGCAAAGGTAGGATTTCACGGATATTCATTACGCCATCTCCTGCGCATGTTCTTTACGCCATTTGATGGGGTTTTCAAGAAAATCCTTGATGGTGGAATACTTCCAGCGGTTCAGTTTTT